>NZ_JADEWL010000266.1 GCF_015207665.1 Plectonema cf. radiosum LEGE 06105 | reverse complement strand
CCCCTTGTCTCCCTATCTCCCCATCACTCCATCACTCTGTACATCGGAAACAATTGAGCGAATACCTTCTATGGTACCGGGAATCGTGCGCGGGTCCATAAACATGACTTTTGCGCTTCCGCTTTGTCCGATGGCTGCACCCATGTCTAAGTAACCCAAAGCTAATAGCACTTCTAATGCTTGCTGGGCTTTGGGATTGTCTTTCATTTTTTGAGCGAGAATTTCTGATGATTGAGCAACTGCGTGGGCTTTAAGTACTTGCTGCTGGCGCTCAGCTTCAGCTTTGAGTATGGTAGCTTTTTGTTGTGCTTCTGCCTGTAAAATTACGGCTTTTTGATTAGCTTCTGCTTCTAAAACTTGGGCTTCGGCTCGACCTCTAGAACTGTTAACCGCTGCTTCTCTTTCACCTTCTGATGTCAAAATTGCTGCCCGCTTGCGTCTTTCTGCGGTCATTTGCAATTCCATTGAGTCTTGTACTGCTTTGGAAGGAACAATATCGCGCAATTCAACACGGGTTACTTTTACACCCCAAGGATCTGTGGCAATGTCCAAATCCCGCAATAAAATTTCATTAACTTCGGTACGAGCGGTAAAGGTTTGGTCAAGTTCCAATTGTCCCATTTCCGAGCGAATTTGAGTTAATACCAAATTCACCATTGCCGCTGTCAGATTTTCTACTTTATAGTAAGCTTTCTCCATGTCAACAATCCGCCAGTAGACTACTGCATCAACTTCAATGGCTACGTTGTCGCGGGTGATGCATTTTTGGGGAGGAATGTCAATAACTTTCTCTCGAATCGTTTCGCGATAAACTACGCGATCAAAGAAAGGAATCATGAAATTAAGTCCTGGTTCTAACTTTGCGTTGTAGCTACCCAGTCTTTCTACTAAAGCTTCATTTCCTTGGTTGATAATTTTCACAGAACCAGCTAGAGCAGAACCACCCAAAGCCAAGGATATCAGTAAAAATATTTGTTCCATTGTTTTCTCCTATGATTATTTTTCTTCATATAAAACTCAAATACGAAAATTAAGAATGCAAAATATTTTCGGGCATGACAATCAGGGTTGTACCTTCGCGCCTAACGACGTAAACTCGTTGATAAGCGGCAATGAAAGCGTTGTCATCATCACATCGTGCTTGCCAGGAATTACCTTCATATAAAACTCGTCCTGTTTTTCCTGGTGGTATTTCAGTGATGGTTTCGGCTAAAACTGCATCCCGAATTTTCGATCTGCGTCGTCGTGGTGAAATATATTTACGGCTAAGCAATATTAATGTTGTCGAAAGCAGCAACCAACACAATGCTTGCAGCCATAAATTTCCCAATGCTAAAGACAATAACGCTACTATAAAGGCGCTGATGCCCATCATAAAAGCGACAAAAGCAGTTGGGACAAATAATTCCGATAAACACAAACAGGCTCCGAGTATCAGCCATATTAAAGTCGTAGACATAATGCCATCCTAAAATCTACGTTTAGGATAGATAAATTTGCACTAACCAGTACACCGAAGGTTCAAGTATAAAGTATGAAATTGAAAAAACCATATTACAAGGGGAGTTAGTTACTTAAAAAAGAAAGATTTATTTAAGCTTGACAAGAGGGAATGGTGAATAGGGAATGGTGAATAGGGAAGAGTAAAATGTATTTCTTTAGTTTATTGTGAGGGCATCTAAGGCTTCCCTTAGAGGATGTTTTAAAAGTACCCGGCGCTTTATTCGCGCTACTACACAAGCTTTCGTCTACCGTGGCAGCGCACTAACACCCGCATCAAGGATATTTAAACCCACGAAAGTGGATTTTGACTGTGTAGACGCGGTTTCAACCGCCAGGTAAAGTATTAAATTAGACTTTTGAAACATTCCCTTAGACGCAGAAAATTTTCAGAAAGTCCAAATTGTGATTTTTGCGGTAAATTTTGATTACTTCCAATAAAAAACTTTGGTTGACAACATACTCACCCAGTCTAATGTAAGCCTAAATTCTTTGACCGCTAAATGTAACTGAAATTTACTTGTTGATACTAATAGATGGAATTTATACCTGATGATTTCTACTCAAAGGATAGTTTATTGCACGAATCCCCATTGTACTGATCCGGTTAATACTTACGGTAATCGTCTTTGTGCTAATTGCTTAACACCATTAACTTATAAATATCTTTGGGCTGTAGATACGAAAAAAATTAACTTGGAACCAGGAGAAAAAATTGCTTCTCGTTATCAAGTCATTTCGCCTCAAATTTGGTTGGATACTCAGCCAATATTAATCCCAGATATATCCGAAAAAATACCTGATAAACTAATTCCTTATTTGCGCTTGCATAATTTGCGATCGCACTTACCTCATGTCTACGGATTTGTGCGATTACCACAAAATAACAATGATAATATCTTGTTACTAGAAAATGCACCCATCAACGATAAAGGTAGTCTTTATCCGGCAATTATCGATGTGTGGGAACATTCAACGGCAGTAAGACAAGTTTACTGGTTGTGGCAGATTCTGGAATTGTGGCAGCCTTTATCAGAATTAGGAGTTGCGGGTAGTTTGCTGGTTCCCGAAAACCTGCGGGTACAAGGCTGGTGCGTGCGCTTGCTGGAACTGATTGAAAATACAAATACACCATCTTTGCAACAGTTAGGTGAATCTTGGCAACCGATTGTAGCGATTTCCAACACAAAAGTTAATAATTCCTTAAAAAAAATTGTCAAACAGATGTGTAGTGGTGTAGTTGATTTTGAGAATATTTCTGCTCAACTCAATCAACTACTGCTATCGGCAGCAGCGGAATTACCATTAACTTTAAAAGTATCGGGAATTACAGATAAAGGACGGCAATTACACGCAAATGAAGACAATTGTTTTCCTAATAGTAATACTTCCAAAGAAAACTCAATATTACCCAAGGTATCTATTGTTTGCGATGGCATCGGTGGACACGAAGGTGGTGAAGTTGCTTCCAACTTAGCGGTACAATCGGTAAAGTTGCAAATTCGGGCTTTACTTGCTGAAGTTGCACAGCAAACCGAAATAGTATCTCCAGAATTGTTAAAGCAGCAGATAGAAGCAAGTTTGCGAGTTGTAAATAATTTAATTTGTAACGCGAATAACGAGCAAAAACGCCAAAAAAGAGAACGCATGGCAACAACGCTGGTAATGTCGGTACAGATACCGCAAAGCGTGCAAACCACCGGAAATTGGCGTTCAGAAAATGCCTGTGAACTTTATCTAGCAAACATCGGTGATAGTCGTGCTTACTGGATTACCCGTGATTATTGTCAATTACTTACAGTTGATGACGATGTGGCAACACGGGAAGTAAGTCACAGTCGTAGTTTGTATCGTCAAGCATTACAGCGTCCCGATGCTACCGCACTTACTCAAGCTTTGGGTACCAAAGAAGGTGAATTTCTTCATCCCCACATCAGACGCTTGATTTTAGAAGAAGATGGAATATTGCTATTATGTTCTGACGGTTTAAGCGACAATAATTTGGTAGAACATTATTGGCGGGATTATGCTTTACCTGTCTTAACCGGGGAAGTTTCAACCGAAGAAGCTGCGGATTCTTGGATTAAATTAGCCAATCAAAAAAACGGACACGATAACATTTCAGTAGTTATTACTCATTGTCGCGTCATTCCAGATTACTTAGCCGTAGTAACTCCCAAAGTATCCGAAGTAGAAGTTTTGCAAACAGAGCCAGAATTAGCAGCAAGTTCCCAAGCATTACTAGACTTGCGACTTTCCGACGACGAACCCGTTATAAACACAACTACCGTAGCGACGAAGAAAGAACCCAAGCGCAAACATAATCCAATATTATTATTAGCAGGATTATTGGTGATGCTTTTAGGGTTTACGGCACTAGGATTGCTTGGATGGTGGCTAATTCAACCTAAATCCTTTAACAAAGCCTGTCAGCGACTTCCCTACTCTTTAGAGCGGTTTTGTCCTCCTGATTGAGAAGGGATGGGATGGGGGGA
>NZ_JADEWL010000265.1 GCF_015207665.1 Plectonema cf. radiosum LEGE 06105 | reverse complement strand
CTCCCCATCCCCCCATCTCCTCATTCTGCCCTAGGGACAAAAACGATCGTGGATACCTCCCTGAGTACAAATATAAGCTTTTTGTTTCTCATCCAAATTTTGAACTTGACTAAAATCAACTCCTCTGACAACAGCGGATTGACTTCCGGTGGTGGGAGTTTCGACAAATTGATCCGCTGGATTTTGCTGTGTTGGAGAGAGTATTGCTCCTTGAAAATCTGCTCCTGTTAAATTTGCACCCCGTAAATCAGCAAGACTCAGGTCAGCATTCCGGAAGTTGGCATATGAGAGGTTGGTAGAGCTTAAAATAGCACCAGTAAGTCGTGCAGCACTTAGATTAGCATTACTGAGATTGGCGCGGTCAAGATAAGCTGATGACAAGTCTGCTCCTTGCCATTCAGTTTTGATTAAATTGGCATTAGATAACTGTGTCCCGATCGCGATCGTCCGACCTAAACGAGCGCCGTATAAATCGGCATCATTCAACTTGGCTTCACCTAAATCTGCTCCTGTAAGACTGGCATTTTCTAAGACAGCACCGCGCAAATCGGCTTTTCCGAGTCTGGCGCTACTCAGATTTGCTCCAACCAAACGTGCTGCTAATAGGTTAGCTTCATTCAAATTTGCACCGCTCAAATTGGTACGCACCATCAAGACGCGACTGAGATTAGCACCGCTTAGATCGGCTTGTTTTAACTCAGCTTGACTCAAATCGGTAATCCAATCATCATAAGTATCCCAACGACCATCTTCACCAGGTCCCCGGAAACGACTACCGCTGAAACTAGCTCGATCCAAATTTGCATACTTGAAATCAATCCCCCATAAATCAACTTTGTCTAATGACAAACTGAATATAGAATTATTTTCAGAACCTTCTTGAGACAATTTGGCACGGCTTAAGTCAATACCATTGGTTTTGCCGTTATAAACCAATAAAATCTTATTAATTGCCTGCTGATTTGCATACAAACTTTTTTGCCGCAATTCCCTTTCTTGAGTCGCATTGCTAGCTGTAGAATCCAACTCACCTTCAAGTAAAATATTCATGTGCTTGAGTTCGGAAATAGCTTCCGGACCAATACTCACTAAAGCTTGCTGAATACTTTCTAATAAAACTGGGTCGTTTTCTTTAACCAACAAACCAACTAGAAATTTAGTAGCCTGGGAATCTTTGAGCGTCCCTAAAGCTACAATTGTCCGCTGACGTTCTTGTTTAGTCGCTCCAGAGTTATCATCCAACTGCTGCTTGAGTGCTAAAAACTGCTTGCTATTGTTTTGGTTAACTGCTTTTTGATTTTGCTTATTTTGAAGATAAACTTGAGTACCTACCAAAGTTGTCAATACACCAGCCATGCTCAACAGTGCTACTCCCAGTAAAGTCAGGCTGGGGTTTCGCCGCATCCAAGCCCATAAATCCTTTTTTTGCTGTTGATCGGGTGTAACTACAATTGATTCAATTGCAGCTTCTTCGTCTCTGTGCATCAACCCAGAAGCATTCCTTCTATTGGCTAAAACTGAAGGTTCAAAAGGAATAGTGGCATCTATGGTATAGGTATCCGCAATTCTATCGTGAATTGAGCGACCTTGCCGCAACCACGGAAAACCCATTGCTTCTGCAAACAACATCAACAATGCTAGTACCGTAAAAATACTCAGATGAGGAAATAATAAGGTATAGCGCCATAACATATAAGTAACGGACATAGGCACACCCCAGCGACTACCTTCTCGCAGCAAAACGGCTGCGAAACCTGGGGGTTGACCTTTTTGATTCACAACCTTAATGCCAAACCAACGTTTGGGAATGGTACTTCCTGTTTTCCCTAGCAAATACCATTGCCAAGAAGTAAGTGACAAGGGGGCTAATATTGCTACCGTCCACAAAAAATTAGTCGGCCATGCGACATTACGAGTACCGTAACTTATGGGTAAAGCCAAAGGATAAGCTACTGTCCTTTCTGCTGCCACCAATATAGGATTTAGTGGTACGCGCTCCATATTAGTTTTACTGTTAATATAAGCCCCAATCCCAAAAGGTACTGCACCACTAACGACACAAAGCGTAATTTCCGCTACCCAAGCCGCAATCCGCCGCGAAGAAAGCGAAAGCGCACTGGTTTTTCGGGGTTGCTTTGGTTGTCTCAATTGATTCCCGCTTCTCCTCACTGTTGGAGTTGTCATTTACCTTGTTCCCTATAAATTAATTTCTACGCGAAAAAGTTTGCGTAGGTAGAAATAAATTATTCTTTTATTTGAGGACTGTTACCAGCTACGAAAAAATTGTATCCAAGGTAAACTAATCCTGCCAGTAATGCCATACTCATAACAGAAGCAATCAGTTTCAGTGCTGCTTGTAAGATAACAAACCCAATTAAAAATCCTACAGCCAAAACTATTAGCTTTGCCAAAATTGGTAAATCCCAAAACCAACCGATAATTTTCACTATGTAGTAAGGAACACTAGTATGTTTGAATTTAGACGTTGGTAAAATTGTGGAACAGGCAACTTCTATTGAGTCCGAATCAATTTCTGTGACTAGCTTCTGGAGGTGATACTCGTTTAGATTTTCTTCAGTTTGAGGATTCATTAATATTTTCTACCTTAGCTAGAAAAATGGTATATAAATAATGGCGATATGTATGTGATTTTATCTAATATTAAATGTGTTTAATACAACTATATACTGCATAAAACAATCATTTTATACACTATTTTACTTACAGATATCATATAGCTTAAGAATATATAGCTTAATATTTATTTATATTTTCAATTAGAAACAAAATATTAATCCTATTTAACGTAAATTCTATGAGTTTTTGATTGGGTGAGAAGTCGGGTTTTTACGTAAAATATCCGTCATCCAGGACAATCATCTTAAAAATCCGACTTGTGATTGTGGGACTATATTTATCGAATTTACGTCTATTTAACCAAGGAACAGATCATATTTTTCCTTGTCGATTTTGTTAAGGCTCTATTATCTTTAGGAGCATAATCCAAAATGAAAATACCTACTTTAATTCAATTTGCTCCTATCGTTTTGACGATAAGCTTGATTGCGATCGGCATTCAATTAGTCCAAGCTGAAGTTATACAGATTAAACCAGATTTTCAACCAGAGCCATTAATTCTTAGTGGTGAATCTGGAGGGACTCAAAAAACTAATTGTGGTAACATTAGCACTCAACCCAATCACATTATTGAAGTTGCACAATCATTACCTTATTTACGGTTAACAGTCCAAAGTCAAGGAAACCCAACACTGTTAATCGATGGGCCAGAAGGTCGCTTTTGTGTATTAGCAGATAGTTACTCGCAAAATAGACCAGAAATTTCTGGATATTGGGCATCAGGTCAATACTCACTATATATAGGCGAATTCACGAAACAGCAGCATACATACACCCTATCAATATCCAAACAGAAGATGCCACAAAAATAGCTAAATGTCAAGATTATACAATGAAAGGATTTTAGATTTTAGATTTTGGTGTAAGAAAGTCAATCTTCAATTGATTTTGCTGGTACTTCTACAGCCGTCACGTCAATAGTACCTTCTGGTGTGAAACGTTTGAGAGTTCTATTTTGCACTAGCAGCTTTTCACCGCAGCTAGGACATTGTAACTGAGTATTATTTAAACCTGTAATTTCGGTTCGGCAAACCGGGCAATTT
The DNA here is from genome assembly GCF_015207665.1 of Plectonema cf. radiosum LEGE 06105. Classification (GTDB taxonomy): domain Bacteria; phylum Cyanobacteriota; class Cyanobacteriia; order Cyanobacteriales; family Nostocaceae; genus Rivularia; species Rivularia radiosa_A. The sequence continues at coordinate 318 of NZ_JADEWL010000265.1, read as the reverse complement.
TCAGTAACCAAATTACGTTGTAACCACCAGCGAAACCCAAAAAAAGCCAAAATAGGTACCAAAAACAGCAACCCAAGAATAATTAAGAATGAATTCACCAACCAACCCAAGCCCAATGTACCTAGCAACCAAACAATTGCTAATAAGGTGAGCCAGGGACGTAGATAATACAGATTCGATTGAAAGGATTTAAAGCTCATTTTTAAATTTATCTTTAATTTATCCAAGTCTCCTTCTAGGATAGCGAGTTTATCCAATACTCAAGAGTGAAGAATCAAAAATTAAACTGTTGGCAAGGAGTGGGAAGCGATGGGGGGA
>NZ_JADEWL010000069.1 GCF_015207665.1 Plectonema cf. radiosum LEGE 06105 | reverse complement strand
CCCCCATCCCTTAATAAGGTGGATATCCAAAATCATCGTCTTCTGGATAAATGTAAGAACTAGAAACCCCAGCAGCTACCATTGGACGGGGTGTTTCTGTTTTGACGGGTTCTTTGGCAAAATCTTTGTATTCTTCAAAGGTTTTAGAAATCAGTGCGGATTCTTTTGAGTCTGAAGCAATCAAATAGTTAGTTAATGTGGAAACTGTAGGATGTTTGTAGTCAACAGTTGCTGCAACCAAAACTGTATTTGTGGCAATTCCTCTTTCTTCGCATTCAATTATTGGTGAAAAAATGCCGTGAGCGTGAAATAAAGGACCTTTTGGGTTTGCAGCTTGCCTGCGGTATCCTGCATAGGCTCGTTCTAATTCAGTCACAAATCCTCCAGTTGCTCTTCCTTGTTGATATTCGCAATAAGCTTTACTAAAACTTGCTCCTGCTGCACCATTCAAAGTTAATTGCAAAGGCAATTCATGTAAAAAATTCTTATCTTCCCCGGCTAAAAAAATTAAATAGCGAGTAAAAGTTTTAAATTTAAGTTTGTCTGCTAAAAAAGCATCATAATTATCCTTGAGAGTTCCTAATTTTGCCCCTGTTTCACGGTCTTTGACCGATAAAGGACCACGACGGACTATAACTATATTTGGTGTGGTGGTAAGAAAAACTGTTTCCACTCCAGAACTAAATTCATGTTCTACCTGCTGCCAATTTTCATCCGGTACAAAGCCAACAGCACGAGCATTATCTAGTTTAATCGCCAAACCGTAGGATGTTACGCCATCGGTGCCATATCTGGGATTAATCATTTGACACCAAGGGATAATACGAGAAGGTGGTGCGTTGAACTTCTCGTCTTCAAAGTCGAATTTTGCAGATGCTTTCATCGTAAATGCGCGGTTGTCGATGTTGTATTTGGGAATTTTGCTCGGTTGAGTAAAATTTGAGTGCGAGGAGTGGAATGGTGATATTTTGAGACAAGTAAATGCTGTGATTGACTGCAACCGAGAATCAATTAAAGTGATTTAATAAACTCAATTATTATTTATTTATCATTCCGGAGGGACATTACGCATCTACCTGAAGCAGTTTTTTACAAGAACTTTACTTTCACCGTAGTTGTTGAATCATAATTTGCTGTTAGTTAATCTTGTATCAGCTAGATTTTAAAGTAATAAAAATCCTAAGTGTTACGATGATTTTTCTATTGTGTTCATATCCGTGTGGGGATGTAAGAACCTGTAGAGAAAGTGATTTTCATGATCATGGACTGATAATTTAATTTTTTTTTACTGAGTAATATTAATAACGATTGAAAAAAATGTTAAATATTTGCACGATAAGATACTGTTTTAAGGTGAGTTGGATGGCAAACTCTCGATTATTGAATCAGAAACGAAAAGAAGCTGTAAAAATTTAATTTTTCGTGGGGTAAGAAGTCAAGTTTTTAGGATAAATATCCTTAATATCACAAAACAGTAATAAAAACCCGACTTCTGTGATTGTTATCCAACTCACGTTGTTTTAGTAAAAAGGGTAAGACATAAAAACCTTGTTCAGCGTCAGAATCTGGTAACATATCTTGGCTGCGAAGATTTTGAGGATAAAATTGATTATCACCAAAAATTCTCACAAAAAAATCCAGCGCACACTAAACACGCTGGAAATTTCATAAAAAATACAACTCAAAAGTATTTACTCAGCTTGATTATTTTGTAATTGCTGCACTTCCTCAACCGTTAAACCAGTAGTTTTAACAATTAAATCAATTGCAAGTCCTTCCTTGAGCATATTGACAGCAATATTTCGAGTAGCTTCTTGACTACCTTCGGCTTTACCTTCGGCTTTACCTTCGGCTTTACCTTGGGCTCTACCTTCGGCTTTCCCTTCATCCACTAACAATTGGTAAGTTACTGACTCGCGCATTATATCCCTCCTCAGTAAACGTTGGATATCTTCTTGTTTCAATACTAGCCCAGCCAGAATAAATGTAGACGCAGCCACATCCATTTGAATTTGTTTATCTTCAATGTTATCGATTTGGGTTGCGACTTGTTGTAAGGTGTTGAGTCTATTCTCAGCATTACTTAAAACCGCAAATGGAAACAAACCGGGGGTTTGTAAAAATATTTCTGTCGGTTGTTCCCAAAGTCGGATGACTTGAAACCGATGTAAGGTTTCTTCAAGCTCAAAAGTAGTTTTGTAAACTTCTTCAGAATTGGTTTGCTTTAAGTAAATTACGACTTGAAGCATTCGTTTATGGGGAAAACGACGATATCCTCGTAAACGATAGTCAGCCATCCGAAAGGGAATCTTGACATCTGGTTGAGTTTGAAATTCAACGTGTAAAATTAGTTCTTCTGACTGTCTTAAGATAAGAGCATCAGCGCGAATTGGTTCTAGAGAAAGTTCTTTAGGGCTTAACTCAGTTAAAGTTACTGGTTCTCCTAATAACCAAGTAGCAAAGTCATCGGGAAAGTTTTCGACTAGAAATTTACAAAGATTGTCAAACATCAAAGCACCTTGGAATCAATTGCCAAATCCAATTGCAAAAACGATTCAAATTAGATTTATTTGCCAATTTATAATAAATACTTTATCAACTGCAATATATTTTTCTACACACAGAATATTTTTATATATCAATTAATCTTTAACTACTAATTACTTTGCAAAATAAGCCATACGAAGACTCTGTATTAAAAGAAAAATTGATGAAATTGTAATCAAAATTCCCCAAAACCAATGCGGTAAAATCAAAATTTTAGCAATTTGGGCAGTATCAGAATTACCATTCCAATAGCTAAAAACATAATTAAAATCGCGAAATGTACTTATACAAGCTTGTACACCAAGAAACTGAATTACAAAAACTTTTACTTGTGGAGATGCTTCTAATCCAATTCCTAAAATTATTAAACCTAGTAAACTAATAACCAAAATTCCAATTCCGGTACGTATCCAAATTAAAACTGAAACTAACATAAATATACCCAAAATAACTAATATATTTTGAGAAATTTGTAAGTTACGAGAAGCTAAAATAAAACCAGAACCCATAATAGGAGGTCCCATGGGACCAGCAGCATAAACAAGTACTTGACCAATTTTTCCTAAAAATAGCGAACCGCGATATTGATAGCGGGCTACTCCACTACCATTAGCAAAAATCTCTAATTTTTGAAAATTTCCTCCTAACAGCACAACCATTAAACCATGTGCCATTTCATGATACCAAGTTGATAGTAAAGTCAATGGATAAAGAATTATTTTACCGCCGGGAATTTGCCATACAATTCCAGTAGCAAAGGCAATTGCAATTAATAACGTTAATCCCATCCGGTCATACAATACTAAATTTTGGCTATTCCACAATTGATTCATAAATAGTATTGATAAACTTATTCGTTAAACAACCAACTTACATATTTTTCCTAATTATTTTATAATCTTAGTTGCTGAATAATTAAAGTTATAAGCATTACATCGTATCAAATATTTACCGCGATACTTAGTACAGATGAATTATCTAGCTCATTTATTTTTATCAGAAGGTACAACAGAATCTCTAATTGGAAATTTTTTAGGAGATTTTGTCAAAGGTTCGATAGATATTTATCCCAAGGAAATCATCAAAGGTATTTATTCGCATCGCAAAATAGATAGCTTCACTGACTCTCATCCTATATTTAGGTCAAGTAAAAGTCTTATTAGTCTTAAAAGAAATAGGTTTGCAGGAATTATGATTGATGTATTTTACGACCATTTTTTAGCTAAGAATTGGTCTGAATATTCTACTGTTTCACTCGAAAATTTTACAAATAATGTTTATCAAGTATTACAAGACAATCAAAATATACTTCCTGAAAGATTAAAGCGTATTCTGCCAAATATGGTTGCATCCAATTTGTTAGCATCATACAAAAGTATATGTACTATTGACCGAGCGATAAACGGAATTTCTCGCAGAATTAAAAGAAAAAATAATTTATTTGGTGGAGTCGAGGAATTATTTTTCAACTATCAGCAACTTCAAAGAGATTTTTCGCAATTTTTCCCAGAATTAATCGATTACACAAAAAACTACTGCTACTAAACTTTAAATCAGTGAACAGTGAACAGTGAACAGTAAACACAGGCGTATGGTGAGGGATTTAAACTAATACTCCAACGCCGATCACACAAATGCAGTGGGGTACTAACCTTTCCCAAGTATAAACGTGAGTATAATTCGTAATTCGTAATATCTCCCTCCGGGAGACGCTACGCGTTCAGCTTGCTGACTCGTTAGAGTAACGTAATTCGTAATTAATTCCCCATAAATAAATAATGATGCTTCTACAGAGTAGAAATCCACGGATAAATCCGGGGGCTATGTCCTGACGGACACGCGGAGCTAACAAACCTTAAAAAATTAACGGGCGTGACTGATAACTGATAACTGATAACTGATAACTGATAACTGATAACTGATAACTGATAACTGATAACTGTTAAAATCCACTGTCATAATAAAGTAAACTATTCTCGGCTCAAATCAATCATGAGCGATTTACAGACAAAAATACCAACTGACACTTGGGTAGTAGCATCTTGGGATGAATATATCCAAATCATCGAAAATCCTGCTTATGAAAAAGCGAAGGGCTACTATTACAACGGTAGAATGAGGATTGAAATGTCGGCATTAGGAAACGACCATTCACTAGATCATACGCTGATTATCTTAGCAGCTAGTAACTATGCAGCTATCAAAGGTATTCCTATGACTGGAAGAGATAACTGTACCTACCGTAAAACTGGCTGTAAACAAGTACAACCTGATGTTTCTTATTACATTGGAGATAATGCCGATGCAATTCCTTTTGGAACTTCTATAATTAATCTTGACGAATTTCCAGCACCGAATTTAGTTATTGAGGTTGCGAATAGTTCTCTTGCAGATGATAAAGGAGAAAAACGTTTACTTTATGAAGAATTATCTGTAAATGAATATTGGATTGTAGATGTAAAAAATGTTCAAATTATCGCTTTTTTGATCGAAAATAATGGTAGTCGCCGAATTACTCAATCTCAGATATTACCAGGTTTAGATATTTCAATTTTTGAAGAAGCTTTTCGTCGTTCTCGTCAAATGAATCATAGTCAAGTTATTGCTTGGTTATTATCCGAATTCCAAAAATAATATTCATTTGATAGCTGATAGTTGTTGATAGTTGATAATTGATAGTCGTTTTTGTGAAATCTACAACTAATAATTAACCACTAACAACTAACTACTAACAACTAAAATTGCTTACAACCGCTGAAGTAGACTTAAACCGTGTGTATCGGTACCGCAAGTGCTGTATAATCCATATTCAGCAGCTAATCGCTGTATTTGTTGCGATCGCGTTGGACTAGGTTTCCAAGGTTTGGGATTATTATAAGCATAAAAGCTTTCCACACCATCGATACCTAATTGAGCAGCAGCAGGAATCAAATCAAAATGCGTTCTTCTATAACGTGCTGGATGAGCAAGTACCGCTAATCCTCCAGCTTGTTGAATTGCAGAAATTACATTTGCAGCTTGATATTCACAACCTGTAACTGATTTTCCCTGAGTGTAAGGTTCTATACTCGGATGTTGTGGTTCAAAAGCATAACCTAAAATGTGAACTTCCACATTCAAAAGATTAGCGTTAATTTCAACACCACTCCATAAATAAGGTGCATCAGCACCAGGATTATTCCACTTCCAATCTTCCAACCATTTTTGAGCAGCTTGATAACCTTCAGTACTGTGATGGTCGGTAACTGCAAGTCCTTTCAAACCAATATTAATTGCCTGCTGCATTAATTCTGAAGGTTTTATTTTACCATCAGAACATACAGTATGCATATGAAAGTTATAATTATTCGGGCAACTTTGTGCGTCTAAATTCTGAAATACTTCTTTTAAAAGCGTCTTAGAAGCACAAGTACGGGCAAAATTCACAACCATAGCCTTTTCTTGTGTAAAATTATTTATTCTTAACACTCCACTCGCTCACACTGTACTCCGGAAAACACTAATAATCCGGATTTGTTTTACTACCAACTTTTTGCGTTTTTTTAGCAAAATTTTTCAATATGTTAAGACTAACTTAGCAAATTTTAATCTTTATGGTATGAGTACTTTCGATGAATTATCAGTATTGCAGTAATAAATAATTCTAATTACTTAAGTAATTAGGCGTCAAAATAGTTTGTCTACAATAAGTCAAAATACTATACACAGAAATATATCGCCTTTTTTTCTTGAAAAAGATGCATTAAATTCAATTAATATTTTTATAAATATATGTATTATTTATTGCATTAATTTAGTAAACCAATTAATTCCCCACTGCCAGAAATTACCTTACCGATGTTATAAGCTGCAATATCGTGAGATTCAAAAAAACTAATTGTCTGCTGTGCTTGTGACGGTGGAACTAACACAACAAAACCAATTCCCATATTAAAAGTATTGTACATAGCTTGCTGATTAACATCACCGACTTGGGCTAACCATTCAAACACGGGTGGAATCATCCAACTATCGGGTTGAATTTCTATGGCTTTTCCTTCTCCCAAACATCTAGGTAAATTTTCTGGTAATCCACCACCTGTAATGTGAGCCATTGCATGGATTTTCAAACCGGCTTTTTGGGCTGCTAATATTGATTTTACGTAAATGCGTGTCGGCGTTAAATAAGTTTCACCTAAAGATTTACCACCAAATAAACTTGGGGTATCGTCCCAACTAAATTGTTTATCGCTAATAATTTTTCTGACAAGACTAAAGCCATTGCTGTGTACTCCAGAACTAGCTAAACCTATAGCGACATCTCCAACTTCTAAGAGACTTCCATCAAGCATCTGACTTTTCTCGACAATTCCCACGCAGAAGCCAGCCAAGTCATATTCACCAACTTGGTAAAAACCGGGCATTTCAGCGGTTTCTCCTCCCAGTAAAGCACAACCAGCTTGTTTACAACCAGAAGCGACACCCGCAACAACTTGGGTTAACTGTTCTTGATTGAGTTTACCTGTAGCTAAATAATCGAGAAAAAATAAAGGCTCGGCACCGGATGTTAGTACATCATTAACACACATAGCAACTAAATCTATGCCAACAGTATCGTGACGGTTGAGAATATTGGCAATTTTCAACTTAGTTCCCACACCATCAGTGCCAGAAACTAGAACAGGTTGCTTATAACCTGGGGGTAACTCAAAACAACCTCCAAAGCCACCCAATCCACCAATTACTTCCTTTCTAAAAGTACTATGAACCAAATTACGAATTTGACCGACAAAATCGCGTCCAGCTTCAACATCGACACCTGCATCCCGATAGTCCATATTAGTTGTTAGTTGATGGTTGTTAGTTGTTAGTTGTTGGTTGTTGGTTGATGGTTGTTGGTTGTTGTTATATCTTTAACCTTTAACCTTTGACCTTTAACCTTTAACCTAATTAGTTGATAATTATTAAAATACTTGATTTTCGATACCAACCCACCATTCACCTAAATTCATTAAATCTTGGTGGATATCTTGTAAATTTTCGGCGTATTCGTTTTCTGAAAGCGTTGCTCGGTTCTCTTCTAGTTTAAGAAGACGTAATTGTACTAGCAACCAAGGTTTAGAAATGCTTTGAGTCGCTTCAATATAACGTGCAAGTTCAGTACTGTTCATGGGATTATTAATTGGTCGTTGGTAATTGATAATTGTCAAAGAAACTTCGACGTAACTTTACCAAGAATTTTGTTAAGGGGAATAAAACCGTAAGAGCGGCTATCAGTACTTGCTTCGGGGTTGTCTCCTGTAAGAAAACAAGAACCATCTTCAAGTACTAAAGCCACTCTCTTAATTATTTGCTTTGTTTGATAGGGATGTCGTGCAACTACGATATCACCTACTTGTGGTAGTTTTTGCCGATAAGCTTGTGGGTTGAATAATATTTCCTCTCCTGGCTGAAGTTGAGGAAGCATAGAAGAACCGCTAACGCGCAATCTTTTTCGTATTCCTAAAAGCAACTGTAGCAATTTTAAAGCTGTTCTTAGTTCCTCATTCATAAGAAACACGCGGAAAGCGGGAAACTCAGTTACTTTAGTACGGTCTAGGTAAGCGACACGAGTGGTTTTAACCACCGTGAATATTTATTGAATGCTAGTTTTTGAAATGGATATAATCCCAGGAACTAGCAAACCCGTTTAAGTCCCTTCGCACACCGTTAATAAGATGTCTTTTCTAAAAGCAACTAAACAAATAGTTTTAGAGATAATCCAGGCTAGGGAAATACCTGAAAGTCTGTACCAATTAACGGCTCAAGTGCTAGTCGCTGCTTACGTCGCAAAGTTTGTTCTTTGCAAGCTCAATCCCTGTCTTGGTTGAGTCAGTGACTGCGAATTCAGCCAAGTTTATCGCTTTACCGACATTTTAATAATTGTTGGTTATTAACCCAAACTAATTTTAATTTAAATTAGCTAGCTTTGTACCAAGAAACATCGCGGTCTTTGGTTGCCCAGAACATATGATGAATTTTATGTACAGCTTCCATTAATTCGTTAGCGTGTTGGAGGCTAACTTCTACTTTACAAGCGGAGCAAAGTTTTGCTGCTTTCCAGAAAGTATCGTGTAGATCAGGATATTTTTCTAGATGTACTGGTTTGAAATAATCTGTCCAAAGAATTAATAAATCTTCTTTAGTTTTTTGAGCTTGTTCTTCCTTAATAGCAATGTAGCGGGACAAAGTGTTGTGGTAAGCAACCATTGCGGCTTTGTCGCTGCTTGCTGGAGGCTCTAAATCCATGATTTTTTTGGTCATGGAGAGTACTGCTTCTGCTGTAATTCTAGCGGAAGAAGGGTCATAAACTCCGCAAGGGCCGTCGCAATGAGCGTGTACTTGTGGTGCGGGAAAATTGGATTTTAACTTGGCAGCAATTTGTTTGAACATGATTTTTTTTTTACGGAGAAGGCTTATTTTCAAGATGTTTGTAGAAAATTTAGGGAAGTAAAAGTTAGAATCTAGAACTCTTGATTTTGACTCTTGCTATCCCCCCCTACCCCATTTAGCTTAGTGCTATTGTGTAACCTAAGCAACCCTTCATCTTGGGTAACTTTCCTTCTATAAGGATATTTTTTTATTTTCGATTCTATGAGAAATCTAAATAATACGAGCTGCAATGTGAGAACTCCATCACCTGCAAAGGATGACAGAGCCTCATAATCATGCCACAATAAAAACTGGTCGCTAAATTCTCCAATTACAAAAAATAGATGTTAAGAGCTAACGGAGATTACAAATGAGCCAAACACTGCTGATAAAAGTCCACAATTATAGTTGTGACTTGATCAATCGTTAAACCATCGGTAACTATTTCTATGGCATCTGCGGCTTTTCTGAGCGGTGAAACCAGCCTGGTACTGTCTTTCCAATCCCGTTCTTTAATGCTGCGTTCGAGTTCCTCAAGGCTCACTGACGGCTGTCCTTGTTTTTCAAAATCTTGTAGACGGCGGTATGCACGTTCGGTAACGGTTGCAGTCAAGAAGATTTTTACCTCAGCATCAGGAAAAACTTGAGTACCGATATCCCGTCCTTCCGCTACTAAACCGCCTTTTTTACCCCAGCTTTGCTGTTGTTTTACCAAGGCGCTTCGCACGGCACTTTGTGCGGCGATTGCTGATACTTTTGATGTTACCTCGGTTGTCCGAATTTTATTGGTAACGTCATTGCCATTAATCCACACCTGTACCGGCGATTTTAAATCTTCACTGGGAGTTAATTTAATTAAACAGCAGTTTGCCAACTCGGCGATCGCACATTCATCATCTAAAGGAATTCCCTTTTGCAATACCAGCCACGTAACGGCACGGTACATAGCACCTGTATCTAAAAATACTAGTCCTAGCTTCGCCGCAACTTGACGAGCTACGGTAGATTTACCGGCACCAGCGGGTCCATCGATGGCGATTATCGGTTGGCGATCGCGCAAAATAATATTGTCAATCAATCGTGTCGGACCAATATGAGCGGCGATCGCAATCATTCCTTCCTCCTGAATTTCATCTAAGGGTATTAACGTAGTTGGTTCAATCAATTCAATATATTCCACAGATACAGCACTGACAGTTGCTATTTCTTGAAGAACAGCTTTGATCAGCTTGTTACTTTTACGAACTCCGCTGCGAAAAACAGCATGAGCTTTCTGCAAGCCACGATGCAAAACAGCTGCTTGCTGTTTCTGACTTGCACTTAAATATTGGTTGCGGGAACTTAAAGCAAGACCATTCGCTTCCCTGATGATTGGACAAGCGACAATTTCTATTGGAAAATTAAGATCCGTAACTAGCCGTTTAATGATGGCTAATTGTTGAGCATCTTTTTGACCAAAGTAAGCCCGATCTGGCTGCACCAAGTTGAAAAGCTTGGTAACAATAGTAGCCACACCCTGAAAATGTCCTAGCCGAGTACGACCACACAAGCCTGATATCATATCAGATGGTGGAGTAACTTGTGTAACAATTAAATCTTGTATATTCTTCCGAGCAACCCCGATCTCTTCCGGATTTGGTACAAACATAGCATCTACCCCAGCTTGTTGGCAGAATTGCTGGTCTTGCTCTAAAGTGCGGGGATAGCGTTCAAAATCTTCTTCGGGACCAAATTGCAGGGGGTTGACAAAAATACTAACTATGACTATGGCATTTTCTTGCCGCGCCCGTTCAATCAAGCTTAAATGGCCCTGATGCAAAGCTCCCATTGTGGGAACTAATCCTACTGCTGTTGGGAAGCGAGTTGTCATTTCATGGGGTAGTGGCTCATCAGAATGCAAAGGCAAGATTCGCCAACGGAGTTTATTCAAATAGCAGCGTAATGCTGCGACCGTTGTCAACAGGCGCACAAAAAAACCTCTATCTACTAGCTTTCCCCCGTTAGTTTATATCCGAATTTGGGGAAAGGGGCTAAATAAATAGAGGAATCTCAAGATTATTCTTGATTTGAAATGGGGAGAAATAAATCAATTTTTTACTTTCTATTCCCTACTCTTAAATCCTCATCCCTAACTATTCCCAATTCTTAACCTTTGACCTTTAACCTTTAACCTTTAACCTTAATTTCTACCTTCCTAAAACTTCAATTTTGACTGGTGCAACACCTCTACCAATCATTTGGATAACTCGTGCAGCACCATGGGAAAGGTCAATAATGCGACCACGGATGAAAGGTCCTCGGTCATTGATTCTGACTACGACAGAACGACCATTGTTTACGTTCGTAACGCGAACTTTTGTTCCAAAAGGCAAGCTGCGATGAGCGGCTGTCATTTTTTCTGGATTAAATCTTTCACCAGAAGCAGTCTTGTTCCCCGAACCATCATAACCGTAGAAGGAAGCCATACCTCTATAACTTCTTCCTCCTCTTCGATTTGCAACCTTTTTTGTATTCTTGTTAGAGGGTGTTTTTTTGGCTGTCGTTTGTTTTTCTGGCTTTGTTTGAACTGCTGTTAATTCTGGAGGTAAGCCATCAATTGTAGATAGAGGAGATGCTTTACCAACGAGTCTCCGCAAGCGATTGGTTGCTTGGAGTGCATCTTGTTTGGGGTTTTGAGTTGCATCGGGAAGGATTGTATCACTGTTGATTTCTACAAGTTCGGAGCCGTCAACTTTGATAATGTAGCGTTCGGCTATAGACTTTGCTCCAGACTTAGATTGAGCGCTTCCGTTCCAACTAACGGTAATTTTGCTAGCGTCAACTTTGCGATCGATTAAATCGTTGATTTTTGCGGCTAGTAGATTCGCTTTTTCTACAGGGTTGTTGTAGTCGCTGTTAACTAGTATTGCTTCTGTTGAACTATTGTGATTGTCAGAAGCATTAACGGGTGTCGAACTTAAAAAGGTGAAAACAGGAATGTTGCGGACGTACAGAGTTGCTGCCTGACGATCTGATAACTTGTGTGCATAAACTTTGGTAAAAAGAGCATTCGAGCCTTTAGTATTTACCTCTACTACATTTTGGCTGGGCATTTTTTGAGAGGTAATTGATGCTTCTGTTGCCGTTTGAGCGCGGCTAATAGAAGTTGTTCCAACAAAGGTTGAAAGTACAGTTACAACAGTCCACAAAAGTTTTTGATTCATGCTTCTAAGTAATAATTAAAGCGACAAAATATCTGAGGCTTGATGATTCACGGAACGACGGAATGAATATATTAATCGGTCGCGAAATCCCCCAAAATTTGAAACTTTTTGTTCTCACGATTTATTTATTAACTGCAACACATTAACACGAAGCTTGCAACTTCGATATCCGAAATTTACCGTAGATTACTGTCAAATTATCAGAAATTAACACCGCATTGCAAGGGTAAAACCGTTGTCTCATCTTGAGTTTGGCAATGTAACAATTTTTAGATAAATTACAAAATTTATTTTTTATAATTTAAGTGATTAAAAAATTAAATCAATCGTCTGTCTATTGACTCTAATATAAAAATTGATACATTTTTTGGTCATATTAAAGTATTTTATTCAACAGGTTTTTACCCTAAATGATACTTAGGTAAATCTTCTTTAGTTTAGTAATTAAAATAAAATACCGATAATAGTTGAGTTATTCTAATCAATAGCAAATGACCTAATTGAACTGATTACGGCTGTACAACCTATATATTACGGGAGTTTGAAGGAATATTCTGCTAGTAAATACGATTATTCTTTAAGCCCTAACTGATACTGATTATTTATTTAAATGTGTTATGGAACAGACAAGTTATGAATTAGATAGTTAATAAATCACAATTCGGATCTAAATAAATTAGTTACATGATGCAAAGTATAAATATTACGGATAAGAGTGTATTTATAAGATTATATTTTGCAGTAAAAAAATAACAAATTATGAGATAATACGCAGCATTAATATTTTAAGTGCTGCGATATTTTCAGTATTATCGAATTTAAAAACCTAGATGAGGCGATTTGTCAAGGGTGATTTGAGTTACTGGCAATAAGTAATGAATAATGCCTAATTACCCATTACCCATTACCAATTACCCATTACCAATTACCAATTACCCATTACCCATTACCCATTACCAATTACCCATTACCAATTACCTTCACACTGAGATAATTACACCTGCACTCTGCACTGCCATTCGATTGACGGCACATAGGGCATAAGTTCCAGGTTCAACGGTGGCTTCGGTTGTACCTTTGGATAAAATTCGCTGAAGTTTCCAATCATTACCAGTCTTTTTATAAAGCGTCCAAGAACGAATTTCACCACCTCCAGTAGCCCAAATAATTTTACGGTTTTTGGTTTCTACTTTAATTGGTGATGCTGGTGGTAAAGTGTTTCGCCATTGCATTACAGGTACTAATGCAGGTTCTTTATATAGTAAAGATTTAAATTTGTCGGCGATATTTTGACGATTTTCTTTGATAGCATTGACGCTAAAGAAAATATTCCCCAATGATAAACTTTTATTCAAGCTGCGACTGATGGCTACTTGCTTAATGATTTCCTCTTGCTTCCAAGCTTCTCCATCCAAACGGGCTATGGTGTTACCTGCATAGACGTGGCGTTGTTTGGAATTAATACTCGTCCACCACTCTAGTAATATGGGATAGCTTTGTGCAGTTTGGTCAATACGCCAATATAGTTGCGGCGCGATATAATCTAACCAGCCTTCTTGTAACCATTTCTTAGCATCGGCATAAAGTACAGAGTAAGCGTCCAAACCTTGAATACCACTAGGTTCTCCGGGACGATAAATTCCGAAAGGACTGATACCAAACTTCACATGAGATTTGACTGACTTAATCCCTTGCCATAACCGCTGCATCATCCGATTAACATTGTCCCTGCGCCAGTCGTTTAAACTTAAAGTACCACCGGCATTTCGATAAGCTGCATAGGTTTTACTATCAGGAAACGACTCACCGCTAATCGGGTAAGGATAGAAATAATCGTCAAGGTGAATGCCATCAATATCGTAGCGCTGCACAACATCCATGATTACATTGTAAGCTCTGTCCTGGACAACTTTTGCGCCTGGGTCCATCCATAACTGAGTTCCCCAACGATAAACTACTTCTGGATTAGTCACCGCTATGTGAGGAGCAACATTCTTAACTCTTACATGGGAAGTACTAGCACGGTAAGGGTTAAACCAAGCGTGAAACTCGATATTGCGCTTGTGACATTCGGCGATCGCAAATTCTAAGGGGTCATATCCTGGTGCTTTACCTTGAGTTCCAGTCAACCAAGCACTCCAAGGTTCGTATTTAGAATTGTACAATGCATCTCCTTCCGGTCGAACCTGTAATATTAAAGCGTTAAAGTTTAATTCTTGTAATTTATCGAGAATTTGAATTAACTCAGCTTTTTGTTGATCAATGGATAACCCCCCACGACTTGGCCAGTCGCTATTCCAAACGGAAGCAACCCAAGCACCCCGGAATTCTCGATTCGGCTCAATTTGAATGCTTCCCGGTGGTGGTGTGGGTACATTTACCTTTTCTGGGGGTTGAACAATATATGGTGAAGGAATTTTTTCTTCCTCACCCAGCCAAACTAAAGCTTGATAAACAAAAGCTGAAATATCGGCACGAGTTGCAGCTAAAGTGGGATTGAGTAATTTGGGATTTGGATAACTGACTACCATACCAGCACGGGTAGTGATTGCTGCTGTTGGTTTTGCGTAATCTGGTATTGTCTGAGCATCTTGGTAAATTTGCCCAAGTACAGGTAATAAATCCGATGAGACTTTGGATGTCATACCCAACCCACTAATGATACTTAAAAGTGCGTGTATTCTTTGAATTCTGTCTGCGGGACGAAAATAATTATTGGGAAATCCAGTAATAAATACTGTTTCGTAAGCTCTTCTAATTGCAGAAGCTGCCCAATAATTATCGGCAACATCTTGAAATGCTACATATTCGCGTTTTTTGGGAATTCGAGAAAATGTAGTGGTGATAATAGCGGCAAATTCAGCACGGGTAACTGAATTATCGGGACGAAATGTTCCGTTGGGATACCCATTCAAAATTCCGCGACGCGCTAAAGCTTCAATAAATGGACGCGCCCAATGATTTGTAATATCCGGGAAGCGAGCAGATGTGATGGTCATGATTATACTCAAATTTTCTGTATATAAATTGACTTTCTCTGCCACTGATTATGCTATCGTTATCCGCAAAAAATAAAGTTAAATGAGTACTAAGTATGACATTTGTATTGAACACAACTTTTTGTTGAAAAGATAGTTGAGTAAAACATCACTTGATATCCTAATTTGAAGCTCATAAACTGTAACAGTAATTTGTAAATATGATTAGCTTTGTTACTAGCCATTTTGCGTAAATTCACTTATATATTATTTTTATTCAGTTTAATCGGTATACTCGGTTTTTCCTATGTGTCCAAAAAATCGCCAGTCACAGCTTGTTATGAATGGGGATTTTCCTCTCCAGCTGAAAAATACTATGTTTATCCGGAAAAGATAGTAGTTGAACCTTGGCGGGGGCAACATCATGTGTATGCTATATTTCAAATTCCGGGCGGCTATCTCAACGATAAATTATTACAGGTAGAAATACCCGGCAAAGGTACATACTGCGGAATACTTTCCTACGGTGGAACAGTTACAACTGATGGTGTGTATGCTAAACCCGGATATTATTTGATGAAGGGAATGTTAAATACCCGAATTGCGATCGCCTTAATTTTGCAAGGTAAGCAACAAGAGTTACAGCAATTGGATAATTGGAAATTGGGATATACGAAAATTGAGGAAAAGGCTTCCGAATAGTGAGCAACTCTCATAGAAGTCGGGTTTATAGGATAAATTTCAGTACTAACAGACAATCGCGATCAAAACCCGACTTCTAACCCCAGAAAAAATCAAGTTTTTACAGCTTGCTGATAATTTAAACAGCAATCGAAGTATTGAATTCAATAGCGAAGGTTTTTTCACCCAACTAGGGATAAAAACCTAAACTTGGTAGCCCCAAAGTTTCATCCCAACCCATGATAATATTTAAACACTGGATTGCTTGACCTGCGTGTCCTTTGACTAAATTATCAATCGCCGATATGACTATAACGCGGCGGGTTCGGGTGTCAACTTCGATACCCAAATAGCATAAATTACTGCCAGTAGCCCATTTAGTTTGGGGGTAAACTCCTGGTTCGCAGATTTTCACCCAAGGGGAGTTACGATAAAAGGCTTTATATATAGTAATTAAATCATCCCTGACTAATCCTGGGTCGCGTAGAGTTGCATATACAGTTGATAAAATACCGCGCACCATAGGTATGAGATGGGGTGTGAATTGTACGGTTACTTCATGCCCGGCTAAATCACTGCAAACCTGTTCGATTTCTGGTGTATGACGGTGGCTGACGACACTGTAAGCTGCAATACTATTGTCTGCTTCCGACAGTAGTAAATTAGTTTGCGGTTGTCTGCCGCCGATTGAAGTACCTCCTTTAGCATCAATAATCGCAGTTTCGGGTACGATTAATCCTTGCTTGAGCAGAGGTGAAACTGCGAGTAAACTGGCGGTAGGGTAACAACCCGGACAGCCTACAAGTTGCGTATCAGAAATGCGATCGCGATAAAGCTCTGGTAATCCGTAAATAGCTTCCCCAGCGGTTTTAATATCTTGACGCTTTTTGCCGTACCAATTAGTGTAAGTTGTCAAGTCGCGAAATCGATAATCTGCTGACAAATCGAGGATTTTACATCCATATTCGAGCAGTTTTGGCGCAATTTCGCAGGCTAATCCGTTGGGTAGCGAGAAAAAAACGACTTCGCAACGACGTGCAATTGCCTCCGGTTTTAACGCTTCAATCGGAAGATTTATGATGTGGGCTAAGTGAGGATAAATATCGCCAAAAGACTTTCCAGCACTAGCTTCCCCGCCTAAATAAACCAGTTCTAGTTCTGGGTGATTTAGCAGCAGTCGCACCAACTGAACTCCGCCGTAGCCTGACGCGCCAATAATTCCCACGGGTACGCGCCTAAAATTGCCCATGTTAAAATCCTTATCCAATGATTTTCCGTGTTGATGCAATTGCTATGTGCTTCATGCTTTAACTCGCAGTCGGATGACACAGGGAAGACTCACACCCTCACACTGTCATTAGGTAGTAAACCCAGACTGTTAGTGGGTAGAAACTTCTGCTATGTTATCGAATCATTGCCACTTTGAAGACGGTATTTCATAAAAGAGCTACAATAAAGAATAAGGTTTATTAAAAAAAATTAACGTTCGCTCTTCGAGAAATTCTCTGTGTCGCAGCATAATACCGAAACGCACTATCCGCAAGGTGGGAAATCCACCCCAGTTACTGCTTCTTTAAATCAAGTATTTAAATTTGATTCCATTGACACCGCATTGGCTGATTTGAAAGCTGGTCGCCCTTTGGTGGTGGTAGATGACGAAAATCGAGAAAATGAAGGCGATTTGATTTGTGCAGCCCAGTTTGCAACTCCAGATATAATCAACTTGATGGCAGTGGAAGCACGAGGCTTGATTTGCCTGGCAATGACTGGCGATCGCCTTGATGAACTGGATCTACCTTTGATGGTAAACAACATTACAGATACCAATCAAACTGCTTTCACCGTTAGCATTGATGCAGGTCCCGAATTAGGAGTAACCACAGGCATTTCCGCCGAAGACCGCGCCCGCACAATTCAAGTCGCCCTCAACCCCCATACGAAACCGCAAGACTTACGCCGTCCCGGTCATATTTTTCCGATTCGGGCTAAAAAGGGAGGGGTACTCAAACGAGCGGGACATACAGAAGCTGCTGTAGACTTGTCTCGGTTAGCCGGTTTATATCCAGCGGGAGTAATTTGTGAAATCCAAAACCCCAACGGTTCCATGGCACGGCTACCGGAATTAATTGACTATGCAAAACATCATAAATTAAAAATCATTAGTATTGCGGATTTAATTAGTTATCGTCTGCGTTACGACCGGATAATTAAACGGGAAACTGTTGCCGATTTACCTACGCAGTTCGGCAATTTTAAAATCTACGCTTACCGTCATACTCTGGATGATACAGAACACGTAGCCATTGTCAAGGGCGACCCGGCAGAATTCAGCGATAAACCCGTAATGGTGCGGATGCATTCCGAATGTCTCACCGGAGATGCTTTAGGTTCTCTACGCTGCGATTGTCGAATGCAGTTACAAGCAGCCTTAAAAATGATTGAAACAGCAGGGGAAGGTGTTGTTGTCTACTTGCGTCAAGAAGGTCGCGGTATTGGATTGGTGAATAAATTAAAAGCCTATTCCTTGCAAGATATGGGGTTGGATACTGTAGAAGCAAACGAACGTTTGGGATTTCCCGCTGATTTGCGCGACTACGGTATGGGAGCGCAAATGCTGATGGATTTAGCTGTGCATCAAATACGTTTGATTACCAATAATCCCCGTAAAATTGCTGGGTTGAAAGGGTACGGAATGGAAGTGGTAGATCGAGTACCTTTATTAATCGAAGCCAACGATTACAATAGTTATTACCTAGCGACAAAAGCCAAAAAGCTGGGTCATATGCTGTTGCAGACTTATTTGGTAACATTAGCACTGCATTGGCAAGATGAACCGTTATCAATTACCCAACGTTACGAACGTTTGGACAAGATACGACATCTAGCAAAAAATCGTCATTTACTATTGCAAGAAGAAACTCGTCCTTTGGGTTTAGCTTTGTTTACGAAACCATCTTTAACGGTACACCTGGGTTTAGATCAAGCCAACGTTGCTTCTGAGGATTGGTATCAAGAAAAAGACCATCCTTACCTACAGGCTGTGATGAATATTCTCGACAAAGTTGTGGAATTGCCTTATCTTGAAAAATTGGAATTTCTGATTTCTCCTGGAGTAGACCCATTAAGTAAACTACAGGTACAGTTAGATCGACAAGGTTTTCAATTAAGTCAACTACCTTCTTCACTTAGCGACGAGTTAGAAACCCAGAAGATTTATAGTTTTTATAGTTTTGGGAAGTAGGGAGAAGATATTGCTACAACTACTATCAGAAGTTGGGTTTTTTCTCATAAAAACCCGACTTAGTAAAACTGCTTCTTGGAAAAGTCAATAAAACTTTATAATTAGTAATAATCATGTACCTTTGTCTTTAAATCGGACAATAGGTACAATTTTAATGTGTTTAAAATTATCTGAATAATTTACTAAGGACTTTTAAGACTTTATAGGACAGTTAATATTGGTAAAAATTTACTACTTAGGTGGAAACAATCAACTTGAGATGCAGCAATGCTTATAGAGTTTAGTGTTGAAAACTATCGTTCAATTCAAAAACGGCAAACTTTGAGTATGGTCGCTTCTGAAGATAAAGCCATGCTTGAGAATAACACTTTTTCTACGCCTAATTTATCAGATAAACTGCGCTTAATTACTAGTGCTGTAATTTATGGTGCTAACGCTTCAGGAAAAAGTAACTTGTTACGAGGGATGCAAACTCTAAAAAGACTTGTAGTCGATTCTGCTAGTAGAATGCAGGCTGGTGATAAACTTCCTGTAGAATCATTTCGATTAAATTCTAAATATAAAAATCAACCAACTAGTTTTTTCATTATTTTTATTCATCAAGATATTCGTTTTGAATATGGAGTTATTTTAACTAAGGAACGGGTATATGAAGAATGGTTAATAGCTTACCCGAATGAACGTCCGCAAAATTGGTTTTCTCGTAAATATTTAGTAGAAAATTCCGAGATAAACAACAATCAACAATATAAATGGTCTTTTGGAAAAGCATTAAAAGGAGAAAAAGAACGTATTAAAAAACTTGTTCGCTCTAATTCTTTGTTTCTTTCTCATGCTGCACAAAATAATCATGCTCAACTGACACAAATTTTTGAATGGTTTCAATCAGAAATTAATATTCTGACATCAAATTCTATAGTTGAAGCATTTACATTAAGAATTTGCAATGAAGACGATATTTTTCGGCAACAAGTAGTTAATTTATTAAGTGAAGCAGATATTGGAATTTCAGATTTAAAAATTGAACATAAATCAATCTCAGATAGAGAAAAAAGTTTATTTAAACAATTTTTAATGAAACAAGTGCTTGAAAATCAAGAATTTGAAGGGGATATCGATATTGAACAATTGCAATCATTAGATGTAAAAACGATGCATCAAATGAATGATTCCGAGCAAGAAGTAGAATTTGAGATGGAAGAAGAATCAGATGGAACACAGCGTTTATTTCAGCTAGCAGGACTTTGGTTGTACGTGTTGCAGCATGGTGAAATATTAATTGTAGATGAACTAGGTAGAAGTTTGCATCCAGTTCTGACAAAATCATTAATAAAAATGTTTAATAATCCAGATATTAATCAAAAAAATGCTCAGATTATTTTTACAATTCATGATACTACACTTTTAGATACAGAGTTATTTAGACAAGACCAAATATGGTTTACTGAAAAAGAAAAAAGCGCAACAAAGTTATACTCATTACTTGATTTTATGACTCGAAATGATGAATCTTTGCAAAAAGGATACCTTTTAGGTAGATATGGTGCTGTTCCTTTTATTCATGGACTAAATAATATAAATCATGCCGAAAAGAGGTAAAACGAGTATTCAGTTACAAAGACACAAAGGAAACAAAAAACCGAGAAAATATATTTTAATTGTAGTTGAAGGTCAAGAAACAGAATATAATTATCTAAATTCTTTAAAGGATGATTTAAAACTTAAGACAACATAAATAAAAGTTACACGAGCCTCTGGCGGTAGTCCTTTAGATGTTGTAGAAAAAGCTGAAAATTTATTACAAGAACAAGTTAGGCTGAGTAAAAAACAAGGTGAGCCTAAATATGATGAAGTAATTTGTGTTTTCGACCAAGATAATCAAATAAAAAAATACAATGAAGCTTTAACCAAAGCCGAAAAGAATAATATTTTAGCTATCACATCTATTCCATGTTTTGAAATATGGTTTTTGCTACACTGCTGTAATACTAGCAGTCCTTTTTCTGATTGTAAGCAAGTGTGTCAAAAGTTGGAATCAGAGTTAAAAAAATTAGAAATTTTAAAATCTAAAGAATATTATGATAAAAATAATTCTGATTGGTACAAAATTTTAAAGCCAAAACTTCAAGATGCTATTGAGAATGCAGAAAAATTAGATAAATATCAAGAATATAATCACGAAAATTTAAATCCATCTACAAAAATACATATTTTAGTTAAGAAGCTGCAAAGTCAAAAAGATTTTCAATAAAGCACCACTAAGTTTCATTTCGAGTTGCTTCAACAACATGATTAAACACGCTTTGCCAAGATACAAAAATAGAAATCAAATAAAGAAATCCTAGCAAACCACCACCATAAATCAGCCCCAAAGAAAGCAAGGAGTTGAAAGTGTAGTTGGGATTATTTTCTAATAACTTATGAA
The DNA here is from genome assembly GCF_015207665.1 of Plectonema cf. radiosum LEGE 06105. Lineage (GTDB taxonomy): Bacteria > Cyanobacteriota > Cyanobacteriia > Cyanobacteriales > Nostocaceae > Rivularia > Rivularia radiosa_A. The sequence goes on along the minus strand of NZ_JADEWL010000069.1, from coordinate 13,785 downwards.
GTCCGCTATGAATCACCATAAATGTAGCAAGTCCAATTCGTGACCATTTTTTAACAGGTTGAGATTGATTATTTGTCAACCATAGAAGTACTGTAATCAATGGGATATGAATAGCAACAAAAATCGGTGATGCAATGCATTCGGGTAGGTTTCGCAGTACAAATAAAAGTTTCCATTCCGATTGCGTCATCGCATCAAGTTCGTGAGTTATAATCGTCGCAAAGCTTAAATAGAAAAGTAAGTTTTTCATTAGAGATTAAATATAAAACAGATTTTATCTTGTAGGGTGTGTTACGGCACAAATAAGTAATGTTTGAGGTTACAAATTTGAAATGCCGTAACGCACCATTGATTAGTAAAGAAGTGTAGCCCTAATTCTGACTTTCTAATACTCCTTCACGGAAATAGAAAAACAGCGGTAAACTACAACTTAAACCAACTCCAAAAGTTGCTGCAAGATAAATCAATAATCTACTACGAGATAAACCCAATCGTTGTAATTCAATAAACGCAAAGCAGAAAAAAACCAATGTACTAATCAGCAAATCTGTTCCAAATGCAGCCGCAGCGTAATTATCGAATCCTTTTAAAATTAATGAACTAATAGAAAAACCATTTTGAGAAAAGAATTTGAGGATAAGAATCCCAGGTGCAATACTTCCAATAATTACCAGCAGCAGATAAAGCGATTTGGCGGAAAATAATTTATTAGATACAGGTAATTGATTTTGATAAGTTGTGTTGGACATGGTTTGTAACCTCTGAGTAAAATTCAATCATTGTTGTTGTTTTGATTATGATTGCTGTATTCGAGAGAAACAATTACCTTTGAGGTAATAATGCTACGTCTCTAATAATCTGCGGGTATGTATATTGCAGTAATCGATATAAATTAAAATCCGGGGAGACGTTGCATTGCAACGTCTCTACATTATTTATTTGTTTTTAGTTATGAATACTGCAATGCTGTCAACTTTCGGTAATCTGCTCAAACATTGGAGAAAACAGCGAAATTTCAGCCAACTCGATTTAGCTTTAGCTAGCGAAGTTTCTCAAAAACACATTAGTTTTCTCGAATCCGGTAGAGCGAATCCCAGTCAAGAAATGATATTACAACTCGCTACCGTACTAGATATTCCTTTACGGCAACAAAACATCATGCTCACAGCTGCGGGATTTGCACCGATTTATTCCGAAAGCGATTTATCTTCACCGGAATTTGAACCTATCCGCAAAGCTTTAGATTTTATCTTGCTTTCTCAAATCCATTCACCCGTTTTAGTCATGGATAGATATTGGAATTTGATTCAAACTAATGCAGTTTCGCAACAGTTAATCGACTGGTTGATTAATCCACAAGACTTAGAAAAACTTCTCGACATTGACGGTAAAATCAATTTGATGCGATTGATGTTCCATCCCCAAGGTTTAAAACCATTTGTCGCTAACTGGGAAGAAATTGCTAGTCATTTGATCAAAAGAGCTTATCGAGAAGCACTCACAAGCGGTAACAGTCAACAACCAATAAAACTTTATCAAGAATTACAAACTTATCCAGATGTTTCACAGTTGTGGAAACTTTCTAACTCACACACCTGGCAACTACCATTATTAACCGTAAACTTTCTCAAAGACGGATTAAATCTAAATTTCTTTTCCGCAATAGCTACTCTCGGTACACCCCACGACATCACATTACAGGAATTGCGAATTGAAACCTTATTCCCCGCAGATGAAATTACCCAAACCAATTTAACCAAGTTAAATTAATTAATTCTTAGTATGTTTAACTTGATAAAAAACTATTTATCAATAACTACTCACACAGAATTAATCACATACCAAGTTTTCTGTTAAGTGTTCCCTGTTAATAACGTCTAGGATGGTTTATCCCTTAACTACACATCTTTAACCTATCCTTCTCGTAAACCAAATACTCCGACACCCAAAACTTTTTAATATTCATCACAATTGCTACAGGTACAAAAACATCAAATTCTTTTCCCGATAAATGCTGTGGTGGTAGCAAACCAAACAATTCATTGTATACCGTCACCTCAGTCATAATCTCATCAAACTCAGCTTCCATTTCATCAACTAGAACACAATGTATTCCCCCATCATCTTCGTAATATTCCTCCTCATCAGGTTCCCAAATCCGGGGTACAAGTTCGTGTTCCAAATATTCCAGACGGTGAAATTCTTTGATGGGGATTATTGCTGCGATTTCTTCCCCAGCTTGTTGTAAAACGATACGCTTTCCCCCAAAAACAACTGTTTTGAGGGCTTCGAGCAAATTACCTCTTACTTCCTCAGTACTTGAACGGATAAAGCCTTCATTTTGATCGACGTAATCTTGTATCATCTTAAATGTAATGAAAATGTAATCTAATTGTTCCTAAAGTCTGAAAATTCGAGAAAATAATAAATTAAGGCTAACCTAAATTTTTCTAGAAGTTTTAGAATTTTATGGCTAATGCATTTTTGGAACACTTGAACAGTCCCAAACGACCTGTCTTAGTTTTTGACGGTGCAATGGGAACTAATTTACAGGTACAAAATCTCACCGCTGAGGACTTTGGTGGTGCTGAATACGAAGGTTGTAACGAATATCTCGTTCACACCAAACCAGAGGCTGTAGCGACGGTTCACCGTGATTTCTTGGCTGCTGGTGCGGATGTCATTGAAACTGATACTTTCGGTGGTACCTCAATTGTACTTGCCGAGTATGACCTTGCAGATCAAACTTATTACCTCAATAAAACCGCTGCGGAATTAGCTAAAAAAGTTGCTGGGGAATTTTCTACACCCGAAAAACCCCGGTTTGTCGCTGGTTCTATGGGTCCTGGTACAAAGCTACCAACTTTGGGACATATTGATTTCGACACCTTGAAAAACTCTTATTTTGAACAAGCAGAAGCATTGTTTGATGGTGGAGTTGATTTATTTTTGGTAGAAACCTGTCAGGATGTGTTGCAAATTAAAGCAGCGCTAAATGCAATTGAAGAAGTTTTTCAGAAGAAAGGGGAAAGACGACCTTTAATGGTTTCTGTGACAATGGAAACTATGGGTACCATGCTCGTGGGTACAGAAATTGCTGCGGTGGTGACAATTTTAGAACCTTATAATATCGATATTTTGGGGTTAAATTGCGCTACTGGCCCGGATTTGATGAAGCCACATATCAAATACTTGTCGGAGCATTCACCATTTATTGTTTCTTGTATTCCCAATGCGGGATTACCAGAAAACGTCGGCGGACAAGCGCATTATAAACTAACGCCGGTAGAATTAAAAATGCATTTGATGCATTTCATCGAAGACTTAGGTGTCCAAGCGATTGGGGGTTGCTGTGGGACACGTCCAGAACATATTCAAGCTTTAGCAGAAATTGCCCAGGATTTAACACCGAAAGTTAGGAATCCAAAAACTGAACCGGCTGCGGCTTCGATTTACGGTACTCAACCATATGACCAAGATAATTCTTTCTTGATTATCGGTGAACGGCTCAACGCTAGCGGTTCCAAAAAATGCCGTACCATGTTAAATGATGAAGATTGGGACGGATTAGTTTCACTAGCGCGATCGCAAGTTAAAGAAGGCGCACACGTTCTTGATGTTAACGTTGATTATGTAGGGCGTGACGGTGTGCGTGATATGCACGAGTTGGTCTCACGGTTAGTAAACAATATTACTTTGCCCTTGGTACTTGACTCCACCGAATGGGAAAAAATGGAGGCAGGTTTAAAAGTTGCTGGTGGTAAGTGTTTATTAAATTCCACTAACTACGAAGACGGTGAAGAACGGTTTTTGAAAGTGTTGGAATTAGCGAAAAAATATGGTGCTGGTGTGGTAATTGGTACAATTGATGAAGATGGAATGGCACGAACAGCCGATAAAAAATTTGAAATTGCTCAACGCGCTTATCGTCAAGCTGTAGAATACGGGATTCCCGCTCACGAAATTTTCTTCGATACTCTAGCACTACCAATTTCTACCGGCATTGAAGAAGATAGAGCCAACGGTAAAGCAACAATTGAATCAATCCGCCGGATTCGTCAAGAATTACCGGGATGTCATGTTGTATTAGGTGTTTCCAACATATCCTTCGGTTTAAATCCCGCAGCGCGGATAGTTTTAAACTCAATGTTCCTGCACGAAGCGACACAAGTGGGAATGGATGCAGCCATTGTGAGCGCGAGTAAGATTTTACCGCTTTCTCAAATTGAACAGGAACACCAAAAAGTTTGCCGTGACTTAATCTACGATAACCGTAAATTTGACGGCGATATCTGCGTTTACGACCCCTTGGGTGAACTAACCACCATGTTTGAAGGGGTTAGCGCTAAGCGCGATAAAGGTGTTGATGTTAGTTTACCAATTGAAGAACGCCTCAAACAGCACGTAATCGACGGAGAAAGAATTGGTTTAGAAGACGCACTCAAAGAAGCAATGCAGAAATATCCACCTTTGGATATCGTCAATATTTACTTATTAGATGGCATGAAAGTAGTCGGTGAATTGTTTGGTTCAGGACAAATGCAGCTACCTTTCGTATTGCAATCAGCAGAAACCATGAAAGCAGCGGTGGCGTTTTTAGAACCGCACATGGAAAAATCGGAAGCAGGGCAAGATAATGCCAAAGGAACCTTTGTAATTGCTACCGTCAAAGGAGACGTTCACGACATTGGTAAAAACCTGGTAGATATTATCTTATCTAATAACGGCTATCGGGTAATTAATTTAGGCATTAAACAACCAGTAGAAAACATCATCAAAGCTTACGAAGAGCATAAACCCGATTGTATTGCCATGAGTGGGTTATTAGTAAAATCCACGGCATTTATGAAAGATAACCTGGAAACTTTTAACGAAAAAGGAATTACCGTTCCCGTGATTTTAGGTGGTGCGGCTTTAACTCCTAAATTCGTTTACGAAGACTGCCAAAATACCTATCAAGGTAAAGTCATTTACGGTAAAGATGCATTTTCCGATTTGAATTTCATGGATAAATTAATGCCAGCTAAATCTGGTAATAATTGGGATGATTTTAAAGGTTTTTTAGGTGAATTTGCATTACTAAACTATCAAAATGAACACAAATCTGTAGAAAAAGAAAAATCTCCTGGAGAAAATACAGCAGAGCAACCAAAGATTATCGATACTAAACGTTCCGAAGCAGTCGAAATAGACACCGAACGTCCCACCCCACCATTCTGGGGAACCAAACTATTACAACCAGAAGATATTCCCCTCGAAGAACTATTTTGGTACTTGGATTTACAAGCTTTAATTGCCGGACAATGGCAATTTAGAAAACCAAAAAACCAATCAAAAGCAGAATATCAGGCTTTCTTAGCAGAGAAAGTATATCCAAATCTAGAAACTTGGAAAAAACGGGTAGTAGAAGAAAACTTGTTGCATCCTCAAGTAATTTACGGTTATTTTCCTTGTCAATCAGAAGGAAATACACTGCATATCTACAACACTGAAAATCATTCCCAAAAAGTTACAGAATTTGAATTTCCCCGTCAAAAATCCATGCGTCGTTTGTGTATTGCAGACTTCTTTGCACCCAAAGACACAGGAATCATTGATGTTTTCCCCATGCAAGCGGTGACAATGGGTGAAATTGCCACGGAATTCGCGCAAAAGCTATTCTCCAATAATGAATACACCGATTACCTGTATTTTCACGGTATAGCCGTCCAAATGGCAGAAGCTCTAGCTGAGTGGACACACGCCCGAATCCGTCGTGAATTGGGCTTTGCAGCAGAAGATCCAGATAACATTCGTGATATGTTAGCGCAAAGATATCGTGGGAGCCGGTATAGCTTTGGATACCCAGCTTGCCCGAATATTCCCGATCAGTACAAGCAATTGGACTTGTTGAAAACTGACAGAATTAACTTGTTTATGGACGAAAGCGAGCAGATTTATCCCGAGCAAAGTACAACAGCGATAATTACATATCATCCCGTAGCTAAATATTTTAGTGCTTAACTTAAACTCCCCTCTCCTTGTTAAGGAGAGGGGTTGGGGGTGAGGTTTCAAGCAATGTAGTGAGGAGAGAGTAGGGGTAAGTAAGCTCCCCTCTCTTTTGAAAAACAAAGGTGAAGTAATCTCCCCTCTCCTTAATAAGGAGAGGGGTTGGGGGTGAGGTTTCGAGCGATGTTGCAAGGAGAGCAGAATCGTTAGGGGGTGAGGTAATTTAACGGATGCCAAAACCGAATTAGTGTAATTAGGCTGATATTAATTAAAAACACATTAATATCAACCTAATTATCAAAATGACTCAACTTTATAACAAAAAATCCGAAAAAGAAAAACGGCGTAAATTACGTCAAAACATAGTAAAAGCAGAAAAAATAATTTGGGACAAAATAAGAAATAGACAAATAGAAGATTGTAAATTTCGCAGACAATATAGTGTAGATAAATTTGTGATTGATTTTTACAGTCCTAAATTAAAGCTAGCCATAGAAATTGATGGTGAAAGTCATTTTATGGAAGGTGCTGTTGAATACGATCGAGAAAGACAAAGTTATATTAAATCATTCGGAATTAAATTTATTAGATTTACGAATAATGATGTATACGACAATTTAGATGGTGTTTTAGAAAGTATTGCCTTGAAGGTGAGAGAGTTAAGAGGTTAAGATTATTTGTTAGAATTCACAGGGAAAACCTCACCCCTAACCCCTCTCCTTATTAAGGAGAGGGGGAAAAGAATAATATGGCAAATCTAGAGCATTTTCGGCAATCAATTCAAACGATTTTAACTAAACACGGTAGTTCAAAACCGAAGCATGAAGATGTAGAAAAAGAATTAATTTTCGATACAATACACGACCATTATCAGTTGATGTATGTAGGTTGGAATGGTTTGAAGCGGGTTTATCATAGCATGATGCATTTTGATATTAAAGATGGTAAAATCTGGATTCAGCAGAATATGACGGATGTTGATTTAGCGCAAGAACTCTTAGATTTAGGAGTTGAAAAAGAAGATATTGTGCTGGGATTGCAGCCACCTTATAAGCATCCTTATACGGGATATGGTGTAGCTTAGATTTAAAAATATTAAAACTTAAATTAGTAATTGAAACCGTAGCTACAAAAGTAAAATGATTGATTATATGTAGTCCACGCACCATACGGTTCAAAGTTTGTGTAGTACGGTTTCAAGCACTAAAATCATATTTTTATCTTCAATTTTCCAATGCTTTGAAGAGGAAAAATTATATAAAAAATCTCAGCAAAACTTTGATTTAACTTGATAAGTCATAGATTGAGTATCAATATTAACTACTACCTTTCCTCCCTTATTTTTATTGACTTGTCGCCAAACTTCATAACCTACCAGAATTGCTTTCTCCCACTCACCCAGCGAACATTGAGACACTTCTAAATTAATGGTCATATTTTTTATAGTTTTTAGCAGTTCGTAATCTATCTCAGTAACTCCTTCTAAGAAGTCGTGATTTTCTGCATAGCTGAATACAAGTGCTGAGATACCTTCCTCAATCACCCCAGCGCGACCACCGTCTTCAACCTCGTCAATTAGGGAATCGCTTCTTCTTTTGCGTTTAAGAAGTTTACGAATTACTGGTGACCAACCTAAAACAGCTAGGTAGGAAAGATGGAAAACATCATGATAACGATACCCATCACCTTTGTAAGAATTATCGGTTAGCTCCGAACCAAATTCAACTCTTTGTCCATCGATAAGTGCTTCCAATTTCACAGAATTTTTTTCGCTGACTTCAATAATCTCAACTTCAAACTGACGTGGTAAACGCTCGTTTTCAGGAAAGTTTTTGTCGAAGAAGCAAACTTTAGTTTGAGTGCCATTCCCTAATGAATTTTTCCAACTCCAACGGTCGAGACACTTTTTCAAATTATCTTCGGCAATTTCTTGCAAATCAAGGTCAAACTTGCTGGCGACATTGGCTACATACCAAAGCAAATCTCCTAATTCTTCTGCAATACCTTTATTAAATAATTTGTACGAGTCTCCATCCCGGAGGTGTTTCTTATACTCCGTTAGCAGGGAACCAGCTTCACCTACTAAACCAAGTAAAGGTACAATTTTATCGTTTTGGGTTCCACTAGGAACTTGGTCGGTTTGCAGGGCTTTTTCTTGATAATTACGAAAGTCCATTATCCACTCCTTTGATTTGAATTCTTGTTTAATAAAGATTTATTTGCTTGAATAAATTGGTTAATTTCCCACTTTGGGGGATACCAACAATCAAACGACTGTTTATTGGCTGAGTATTTCTGTTTAATACGAGTTCGACCAGAAATTCCCGAGATTTCTGGATGATTAACTCGTGCGTATTTATCAACCTCGCAAAAGAGATTTTGACAGTCAATAAGTTTTAGAGGACGACCCCAAAGAGATTTAAATTCAAGTCCTAAACGCTCGAATTCAAACTGTTGGTTATCAGCCATATACTTAATAATTTCTGTTTCCTTAAGACCACCCAAATCAGCAAAACATTTGCGGATACCATCAAGCGCACCAGGACCTGGAATTACAAATTCCATTTCGTTAAAGTTGGTAATCTCGCTATAATTAATATCGGTAATAAACTGGTATGCCAAAAAATTCCCAATAGTTGGATAAGCTAGCAATAACTCGAAACCTTGCTGCATTGAAGGTGTATCTGCAAGTTGTTTTGGCAGTTCATCACACATCATTTTTTCAATTAACTTCAAATGATTGCGGTGCTTCGTGGTGTATCCCAGAGTTTTACCACCTGAAGGCATAATGTATGCTGCTGAATATATTCTTTTACCCGATTCCATAGCTTCTGTAAGAACCTTGTCATAGCGTTCAAAAGAATATTCAGCATGAATAATATTACCCAGCTTTTCTTCTAGAAGCTGCCAAGTTTCAATTTTGTTAAAAATCTTGAACAGCATAATTCTAAAGAAAACCTCTTTATTAGAACTTGGTAAATCCGAGCGGTAGATAACCCGACGAATCAAATATTGGCTAGTGCGATCGCTCGCTCGATAAGCATTGGTAAATTTGTAAACTGAGAGAGTAGAGTCATCAGTCCAAGGCATCGGTGTATTTTGTAACTTGTTGAAAAAAATCTTTTGTCGTTCAGCAGCAAACCGCCAGTAAGTATCAAAAACAACCGTAGGCTTAGCGGGTAGACGTGATGAAATTATCGTAGGTGTAGAAGTAAACTTAGGCTTTTCCCCATATTTACCAAGTTCTAAACTAAGCTGTAAATTCTGTCCGTCTTTTTCTTTAACAGGTTTCTGAGGTTTAATTGCCATATTGCAAACCGATGAGCATCTACTCTATATAAGATGAATGCTCACAAGCTTAACTGTCATGGTAATTGATCGCAATTGTTTTTACCTGTAAGATGATTTTTTTTAACCAACGGAATACTTGACCTTATCAATTCATTTCTGACGGTGTTGTTTGACGAACCTTTTCTACCAAAGTTTGAAGTTTATATTTAGCTGTTTCCATCTTTGCTACACCGACAAAACAGTTCATTCGCTCAAATTTCAGTCCCATCTCACTAGCCATAAAATGACCTAACCGACAAAGACCAAGGTAATTACCGTATCCTTTTTCCAATATCTTTTGAGTTGCGTAGAAAGCATTAAGAATCAAGGTTCCATCTTTTTTGTTTGGCACAAAACTTATATGTCCTAAACAAGGAAAGGGAAGGTATATACAGTCGCCTTTATGGTCTCGCTTTGGATCAAAAATAGATGCTTGAAACATACTTCTTCTCACTCTAGAGCGCTTACTAGTATGCGAATTGTAAACAGAATTATACTCAGAAATAATATGTTCAAGTTGATTACCATTGTGAGGTCCTGAACCGAAAGCAATAAGTCTTTCAAAATACTCACAAGGGTGCTTAGGCTTAACCGCAGCTTTGATGTTATCAATGTTATCAATGTAGTTGTTAAAAAACTCTTGTCGATTATCCTTTGACAGTTGCCAGTAAGAGGTAGGAAAGATTGTTTGAGCTACTTTATCTACTTCTAATTCACCGAGTTGCTTAAGACATTGATCTAAGGCTGTGATCGTAGCTGCATCTTGATTTGGAAGACCATTATTAAACCCAGTTAACGTGATAACTAACGGTGAAATTTCTGTACAACGATTGTTGAAAAAATGTAAAAATACATCACGCCAAGCGTAAGATAAGTTCGTGTCTTCAATCAAAAGAGACGCATTACTACTCATTTTTGTACTCCAAAATATGTCTATCATTTACTTAGATAGACGCGAACTTGATATTTATTTAAAAATCACAAAATATTTCTACAGCATAAGAATAGCTGTAGCTGCTATTAATAAAGCTTGCTGCTATCAATTATTAGTACAAAGCTTTATTAACGATTCTACTAACTAGATTACAAATATAGTTGAAAAGTTCCCTTCACTAATCATTAATTTCATCAAAGAATATGTTGAGATTTATATATACTTACATAGGCTAAATAGCTTAATCGTTATAAATTTTGATGAAAAAAATATTTTGTTAATTGTTGTGATTTAATACAGATATAGCAGTGATTCCAATCACACAATTTTACTTAATTAATGTTTGCTATAAATTTAATTTATTTATCTCACCTTCAATGACCATCCACAAGCCAAAAAACCTATTAACAATCAAATTTCTCAAAAGAATGATCACATCCCTAATTTTCATCTACCTATCCTTCGCTATCTATATCTATTTCCAAGCAGACAGCATGATTTTCCTTCCCCCACCTTCTACCTATCAAGATACTAATGAAATAATCAAACTAAACAGCGAAGATGGAACTAAGCTTTCTGCAATTCACCTATTAAATCCTAAAGCTAAATACACAGTCCTTTATGCTCACGGAAACGCATCAGATTTAGGTACAATTAGACCTAAATTAGAACAATTAAAAACTATTGGTTTCAGCGTCTTTGCTTACGATTATCGCGGTTATGGAACTAGTGAAGGAAAACCTTCAGAAAAGAATGCTTATAAAGATATTGATACAGCGTACAATTATTTAACGCAAAAATTAAACATACCACCCCAACAAATCATAGTATTTGGACGTTCCGTTGGTGGAGGTTCAGCAATAGATTTAGCCGCTCGAAAACCAGTTGCTGGTTTAATTACCGAAAGTACTTTTATTTCTGCATTTAGAGTTAAAGTTCCTTTTCCACTTCTACCCTTTGATCGATTTCCCAATTTAGAAAAAATCAAAAGAGTAAAATGTCCGGTATTAATAATGCATGGGAAAGTTGACGATATTGTTCCTTTTTATCACAGCGAAACATTATTTGAGCAAGCACCTCCACCAAAACTTTCTTTATGGATAGAAGAAGCAAATCATAATGATTTTACCTATGTAGCAGGAGAAAGATATGTAAAAATTTTAAAAGAGTTTATGGAGTTAGTGGATCAACACATAAATACACAACTTTAACTTAAAAATTCCAAACAATAAATATATCAAAAATTGCCTAATAATAATTCATAAAATTTATTACCAATTAGCCAATTTTGATTGATCGCAATGCACAATTCTTAACGAAAGCATTCTTACTCTTATTCTTCTTTCCATGCTCAGTCTGGAAACTAGGAACCTTTTCAAATCTCTTAATTGTTCCTTGTTTACAAAAATGTAATATTAAACGATAGTATATACTCCTTTTAAATTAACTTTTATGAAATATACTAATTACAATTGGATTGATAAAACTTGTAAACATTGTTTTTTATTGATTCGTAGTTTAAATAACAAAGAGGAGAATTATTAATGAAAAAAATGTCCAAACTCTGATTTTTTGTTTTAAAATTGGTCTGTGTAATAGTTGATTCTTAAACTTTATCAACTAATAATTCAATATATTAAGTTTCTTATAACAGTTGTGTCATGTTGTAAGTGAATACCGGACATTACTGTTTAAATTGTGTATCCTGAAAAAACTAATGAAATTTTTAATCAACGCAGGTCTAATGACTCCTAAAATCATGCGTCAACTTTGGTCAGTAGTCGAACAAACTCAAGCCATGACATTATTGCAAATGGATGATGCAAGCTTGGTTAATTTGTTGGTAAAACAAACAAAAAACCAAGCATCGCTAGATTGTCACGAAGCCGATTTTCTTTGCGATTACATTCAGTCCCGACTTCCTCTGATTCGTGATATAGCTCATGAACGTCAATACAATTTACATTCAACGTTCAATTAATCAACAAATTCTCAAAATATCATCGCTTCTTGCTCAAAAGCAACCACATATAACTTTTGACAAACAGCCCATACTACATTTATCCAAAATAATTAGCGATCGCCTTGAGGTAGATATCCGGATACCAAACAATCAGAACCTACAATTCTCATCTCTACACGTTCCAAAGCGAGGGCTTGAGTCATTGTAGTAAAGCCCAAATCACCGACTGGTGTGGGAGCATTATTCCCACCGATAATTTTCGGAGCGATAAATGCTAGAACTTTTTGTACTGCTCTTGACGCGATCGCACTTGCAGCTAAGATTCCTCCACATTCCCATAGCACGCTACAAAAACCCTTGTCATATAAATAAGTCATGGCTTTATCGGGTGTGAGTGGTGATAATTCCACCACTTCTACACCTTGTTTTCGTAAAAATTCTTGTAAATCAGGGTTTGCTCCAGGTTCTGTTAATACAACAGTAGGGGCTTCCTGAATTTGCCATAGATGTGCTGTGGAAGGTAAATCAAGACTGCGGCTCATAACCACTCGTAAGGGATTGTGGGCTCCTAACAAACGAGAAGTAAGACGGGGATTATCTTGACGTACTGTATTTCCCCCAACCACCACAGCATCACATTGAGCCCTTAACTCTTTAACTGTATTGCGGGCATCTTGATTAGTTACCCAAACACTATGTCCTGTACTAGTAGCAATCTTACCATCCAAAGTCATAGCGTATTTCAAAATACCCAAAGGCTTTTTATAAAGAATACGATGAATAAACCCTTCATTTAACTTGCGACAAGCTTCTTCTTCTACTCCCGAAACTACTTCTATCCCAGCAGAGCGTAAACGGTCAATTCCACCTCCTGCAACCAATGGATTGGGGTCAACCATACCCACCACCACTTTTGCCACGCCTGCGGCTACCAAAGCCTCGGAACAAGGGGGAGTACGTCCGTAATGATTGCAAGGCTCTAAACTCACGTAAATCGTAGCTCCACGAGCATTATCCCCAGCAGCTTTGAGTGCAAAAACTTCAGCATGAGGTTCACCAGCTTTCGGATGAAAGCCTTCTCCAATAATTTCACCATCTTTAACAATTACCGCCCCTACCATTGGATTTGGTGAAGTCAGTCCCAAAGCGCGACGAGCCAGTTCCAAACAGCGCCGCATCATCGCCCGATCAAACTCACTTCCTACCGCTTTGACTGGGGATTGTAATTCAAATTTGTCTTCTTTTTCCTTGCGGATATTAGATATCAATTTATCTGCACTAGGATTGGCAGGAGAATTATTCATAATCAAACGGGAACTTGTGTGAATATTTTTGGATGAATATAGCCAATTTCCCATTTGAAGACGGGAAACCGTTTTTTTCAAGTTGGTAAGAAGAATGAATTGCATTGACTTCTTGCATCCATATTGCCAGAGCCAGCACAATATATTCCAATAAAATATTTCAATAAAATATTTCAATAAAAAAAAGAGGAAAGAATCAATCAGTCAAAGCTGTGATTCCTTCCTCCTTAGATAAGAGATGGGGAGATGGGGGGATGGGGGGATGG
>NZ_JADEWL010000264.1 GCF_015207665.1 Plectonema cf. radiosum LEGE 06105 | reverse complement strand
CTCCCCATCTCCCCATCTCCCCATCCTTTAATTTGGTAACTTCAAATTCGCCACAATTGCATTTAAATACGGTTCAAACACCGACAAATTTTCCAAATTTTCAAACTTAGCAGTTGTTAAATCGGGAGCAAAGGCAGTGTTAATTAAATAAATCGCTTTACCATCAAAAGCAACATAACCTGTATGCTGCTCGTATACCCCACCCTTTTGTTTAAGTCCAGCAAAACCGTAACGCACTCCTTCAAGCCTACCAACCTGTGCTTTTTGTAGTGGATAAGGAGAAAACAATATACCATCCGCAGTTTTGGCAGTTTTTAATTTATCGGCGTAAGCATATTTACGGCTTTTAGCTAACTCTGTGTAATGATTTGTCACCCATAAATTAAGTGCTGTAGCCACCTGTGCAATATATCTAGGACTTTGATAATTTACACTGGAATTAGGTGGAATACCAGCATCAAGCAGCATCTGTTGAAAATAAGGCTGTCGCTCCAAGGGTAAAATTTCCATTGCCACCGTACCCAAAGGTTTCCCATTCCCAGAGACACATAGTAAAGAACTATTATTTTGCTTGCAAGGATTAATCTTCCAACCAGGTGGAAGGGCAGCCTCTTCGATGACATTTTCCCAAATATTAGTTGCAGCGGATTTTGTACTCAGTAAAGTTGAAGTTGGTGTTTTGATCGAACTTGCTTCTGAGTGTTTATCAGCAGAATAATAAGAAATACCAGTTGCAACACCGACAGGAATCAGTATAAAACCCAGCAATACATGATAGACTCGTATCATTTTAGTTAAAAATCAAAATATAACGTAAAAAATAGGTTAAAGGTCAAAGGTTAAAGGTCTGCATGTTATAGATTGAGAATAAATAACTGTCAACTGTCAACTGTCAACTGTCAACTGTCCACTAACTTAAAAATCCGTAGTTCCTAAAACGGTTTCATCTTCGATATCATCATCTAATTCTAAAGGTGAACTCGGCTCTCCTTCTACGCTTTCGATTTGCCCTATGGAGGGAATTTGATTAAATGCAATTTCGGTTTGTTCTCCTGTATTTGTATCATATGGTTGTGATTGATACGATAACAAACGTTGAAGTTCCTCAAATTTATCTAAAGAAAATACGGCACCATTTGCGAGAGCAGTTTCTTTGTGAGCCTCTGCAATGATAGCTTGAAATAAACAAGCGTTGGAAAGATTGACCAAATCGAGATTTACTCCTAATAGGTTAGCACCTGTGAGATTAGCACCAGTAAGTGTAGCATTTGTGAGATTTGCGTTTGCTAAATTTGCACCTGTTAAATTCGCACCAGTTAGGTTTGCATCGGCAAGATTTGCACCTACTAAACAGGCATTTTTTAGCTGAGCATTTGATAAATCTGTATTAGTAAAATTGACTTGGGCTAATATTGCTTGTGTTAAATCGGCTTTTGATAAATTGAGGAATGTCAAAGATTTTTCACCAATTCGCACTCTTGTCATGTCTGGGTGAAAAACTGCCGTTTTCGCAATCAATTTCATTAATGCTTCAGGTTGAAATTCTGTTAATAAAGTTGGATTTCCACAGGGTGAAAAAGTTTGTTTTGTTTCTCGGTAACAAGCACTCAGCAATAAAAATACATTTATTCCCACTGCTGCATTTACCTGTTCTACATTTACAGGGTTTTGCAGCTGTTTAAAATAAGACCAAGCTTGATGTGCTATTCCTTGATCTAACCAACGTCCCCGACAGTAAGCGTACCAAAATGATTGTAAACGATTGCATAATAATTCAAAGGAGAATTTATGCTTTTTTTCTCTTCGCAATCCCTCAATCACAAGTTCTTCGATTTCTGGGGTAAGAATACCGTAACCTAGTAAATTATAAAGATGTTCAGCGACAGTTTGGGGAGAATCTATAGTAAAATTTATTTCTGCATAATTATTGCGATCGCGTTTTATCAAAATTTTTAATTGACTAATTATTGCTTTAGCACAGAGGTATTCTCCTAACTGAGAGTGAGAAAATTGGACATTGGATAATGGTTTAAAATAAAATGCTGATAGTTTATTAAAATTACCTGTTAAATTAATCTTTTTCTTCCCGGATAATAAAATTTTCAGCGCTACAGATTGTATTTCATCAGGTAATTCTTGGGGATGAATATATCTAGAAACCATACCGGATGAATAACCGAATAACCATTGATCAATACCCTCATAAATCCTCCATAATACTGTAGCGCTATTTGTGATTTGAGGATTGGTTGCTAGTTGTAATATTTCATCATCAAGTAGTTTATTGCTGTGTAAAACTGCAAGTAAATATAATGTTAAAGGATGACGGACAAATTCTGCAAGTAAAAAGTGAGAGTTTTGAGAAAAAGCTTTATTTGTTTTCAATAATGTAAACAAGTTTTGAGCAACAGTCATCGATTGCACTTTTGATAAATTTGCAAACCACTGCTTCCATTCATCTTGTCCCCAAGGTTGAATCTTAATTCGCTGTAATTTTGATGCTGCTTTACTAGCGATATCCTGTAAAACCCAACTTTGACTGGTCAAAATAATTTTATGTCTTTTTTCCCCTTGAAACTTAAACAATTGCTGGATAAAAATGGCACTCACAGTAGTAGAAGGAGACAATTCATTTAAACCATCAAGTATTAATAAATATTTATGATGAGTAACTTTGAGCCAATCCGATAAGTCTATTCTGTAGTTATTTCTTAAAGCAGATTCAAGAGTTTCTAAAAAAGTTTCTCTTTCTTCAATATCACTGAGATTAATTAAAATCGGCATCCAATCTGGGTAAAACTTTCGCGCTACTCTTGCAGCAAATATTTGACAGAAACTGGTTTTTCCATAACCACTATCTGACTCAATTATAGTAATTGTTTCTAAATCTTCTAATTGGGAAACCACCCACTTCATTAAATCTACAGGCTGATAATTTCCCTTTAGAGGGATACCTTTGGGTGGAACGTATACATCTTTAAGAGCAAATGATTCTATTAACAGTGGTTCACCGAGTTTTTTGATTAAGTTGGCTCGATATTTTTGTTTATTACAATCAATTTTATCTTCCGAACTCCAATGAATTTCCGTAGTTCTTAATTCTAGAGAATTTCCAATTTTAAAAAATTTTTGTAATTGAACCAAACTTGTCGAATTTTCGCTGACAACTACAATTAAATGTCCCAAAAGTTTATGTTCTAAACGTCGAATAATCAATTCTGCTTCTACTTTTGGAACGGTATTGGCAACTAACCAAGCTACAGCAATATGATTAATTTGTTGCACAAAAGAAGAATGAGTAACTTTATGTAACGCTTCTTCCGCTTGTACATCGTTGAGTTTCTCACCACGGAAAATTTTGATAAAAGCTTGCAAATGCTCATCCCGCAAAGCTTTTACCGAACCATTAGTAAATAAATTTTCTTCTTGTAGTCTTGTTACTTTATTCTTCGGTAATAAAGTCCTTTCCAACCAAATCCGTGAAAGACTTTCTTCCTCAATTAAAACTTCTTCCAAAGCTTGTAAATAAGCAACTTGAAAAGCCAACCAAGTCGCTTCATTACGTTTAAAAGGCTTATTTTGTGCCAATACACCCAAAATACTCTGTGTTAGCCGAGCAAATACACTAATTTCATCCCAAACAACCCCTAAAGGAAGTTCCAGAACTTCTGCTAAAGTACATATATCAAACGGTAAAGGGTTTCTAACTTCCATATCCCGAATCATTCGCAACGCTACACCCGTTATTTGTGGTTGCGAAAACTCTTTTATTTGACTTATTTCGATATAGTTTTCTGTCAACCAATGTCGAATACTCAAGTTCATTTAAATACTCAGTCGATGTAGGAGTTAGGAGTTAGGAGTTAAGAGTTGGGAGTTAAGAGTTAGGAGTTTTGAGTTAGGAGTTAGGAGTTTTGAGTTTTGAGTTAGGAGTTAAGAGTTAGGAGTTAAGAGTTAGGAGTTAGTAGCACCGGAGTTAATAAATAATTATTTCTCCCCATCCCCCCATCTCCCCATC
>NZ_JADEWL010000001.1 GCF_015207665.1 Plectonema cf. radiosum LEGE 06105 | reverse complement strand
ATGGGGAGATGGGGAGAAAGTTATTGAGTTATGAGTTATGAGTTATGAGTTATGAGTTATAACCTTTGACCTTCAACCTTTGACCTTTGACCTTATAGCTTGTAGTCTAAATCCAAAATCTAAAATCCAAAATCAACATGGCACCTTTACCAGATTACCGTCCCAAACAACTTTCTCTAGGTCCGTTGGAAACGGAAATTTTAAATATTGTTTGGCAATTGCACAAGGTAACAGTAAAAAATGTACACGACCGCATTTTGGCTGACCCTAACCGCGAATTAGCTTATACTTCAGTTACTACTGTATTGCGACGCTTGACTCAAAAAGGTTGGCTCGAATGTAATAAACAAGGAAAAGCATTCTATTGGCAACCATTATTAACAAAGCAACAAGCAGAAGTTATTCAAGCTCACGAACAGTTACAGCAATTTCTCAAAGTGGGTAATCCTGATGTAATCGCTGCTTTTGCAGATAGTTTAAATGAAGCTGATTCTGCGAAAATACAAGCAATAGCAAAACGAATTGAAGCTGCACGACAAGCGAGGGAGAAAGAATAAATAATGCATTTATTGATAATTCTTATAGTTTTAATAGTTGCTTACACTATCAGATGTCGATGGACTCAAAATCTGGATAAATGGAGTGAACGTTGGCAAAAAACACTCTTTTTCTTTCTATTTCCTCCCTTATTAATTTTCATGACAACTTTCGCTTTGTTGTTCATGGGACCTCAAGGTACAATGGGCGGGTTGCAAACGGGTTGCTATGGCTATGTAATTGCCTTAGTTACTCTTGTTTTTTTTGCTGTTATGTGCATAAAACAAGCATGGCAAGGTTGGTTATCGATCAAATCTGTGCGCGACTGTCCCCAAGTTAATGTAGCAGGTAAACAAGTTCGCTTATTAAATACAGGGGCATTATTTGCTGGTCAAATTGGCTTTTTAAACCCGGAATTAGTCCTGAGTTCTGGATTATTGCAAACTATGAAGGACAATCATTTAGAAACAGTTTTAGCCCACGAACAAGGACATTATTATTATCGCGATACGTTCTGGTTTTTCTGGTTGGGTTGGATGCGAGAATGTACCGCTTTGCTGCCCAATACAGATGCTTTGTGGCAAGAATTATTGACTCTACGGGAATTGCGAGCCGATGCTTACGCAGCTTCATATGTTGACCCTTTATTATTAGCAGAATCCCTGTTAATGGTTGTCAGTAGTCCTCATGTAGCTTCAGAAGTTCTTTGTGCAGCATTAGGTTCGGTTGGTGCAAACCGTTTAGAAGAAAGAGTCGAAGCCCTTTTGTCTCAACCACAACCAACTGTGAAGCTTCATTTTATATCTTTGAAGTGGCTTGTATGGACTTTTCTTCCTTTAATTAGCGTTGCGTTTCACAGTTGAATCAGTATCCGGCGGTTTAAACCGCACGCCAGTTGCTACAACGGAGGGAGCCTCCGCAACGCACTGGCTCTACTACAGAAACAAAGTCCACCGTAAGGTGGACTATTAATTTAGAACCCACGGAGGTGGGTTTTGACTGTGTAGCCAAGGCAGCGCGCAGAAGGGGGGGTCTCCCCCATGAGCGACTGCCGTGCGACTTCTAGTCGCCAGATAAAGTATTAAAAGTATCCGGTGGTTTAAACTGGATAATATTAAATCACTTTTATGAAAAAACACATTCATCTATTGCTATTGCTAATCTGGTTAGTTATTGGTTATGGTTTGCGTTTTTCAGGTTTAGCATCTTTGCCTCCTTGGACTGATGAATGTGCCACAATAGTTTTTAGTTTGGGTAACAGTTTTAAAACGGTTCCTTTAAACCAAGTAATTAGTTCCGATATATTATTACAGCCATTGATACCAACACCTGAAGCGGGAATTGGTGATGTTATCGAACGCTTATTTAATGAAAGTACTCATCCACCTTTTTACTTTATTTTGACCCATTTATGGATGAAACTGTTTGCAAATTCCAGCGAAATCGCTTCAGTTTGGGTAGCGCGATCGCTAAGTGCCTTTTTCGGTGTTCTATCGATTCCGGCTATGTTTGGCTTTGGTTATTTAGCTTTTCGTTCTAAGTTGCTAGCTCATATTGCTGCCGCGATTATAGCAGTTTCACCTTATAGTATTTTTTTGGCAAGAGAAGCACGTCATTATACTTTAATAATGCTATTAGTAATTGCTTCTTTATCTTGCTTTATAAAAGCAATTGAAAATATACATCGTCAGCAATCTCTACCTTTATGGGTAGGTTTCTTTTGGACGATTATAAATATTGTCGGTGTTGCTACTCATTACTTTTTTGCTCTAACTTTATTGGCTGAAGGATTAGTATTATTTGGATATATTTGGCATGAAATACGTAAAAATAAACAAAATAAATTAACCCCAGTGCAGCCTTATTTATGGCGGATTTTGCTAGTTGCGATCGCCAGCTTTGCCGGTTGTTTAATTTGGTTGCCGATAGTACAAAGTGTTTACGGAAGCGAACCTACTGAATGGGTAGTTAATAATAGTGGCGATAATTTTTTTGCACCATTAGGACGACTATTGTTATGGGTGATGAGTATATTTTCTTTATTACCTTCAGCGCCATCAATTTTACCCAATTGGGTTATAGTTATTTCTGGTGTCGCGACACTAATTTTTTTAGTTTGGATAACAGCTTATTTAGTTTACGGGTTGAAAGTTTTTTCTCGTTCAAATAACGGTTTACCAATCCAAATTTTAACTAGATATACAATTGCTGCAATTGCTTTATTTTTGTTTTGTACTTATATTTTAAATATCGATTTAACTTTAGCAGCACGCTTTATATTTGTTTTTGCTCCAGCGATAATTTTACTTGTATCGGCTTTATTAACAGTTTGTTGGCAGGGATTGAAAAAAAATACTAAATTAACACTGATAATTATTTGGTTAATGGCATTGATTGGTGGCATAACAGCAATGTTTAATTTGGGCTATTTACAAAATATGCGCCCCGATTTGCTTGCCTCCCTAATTCAAAAAACATCTCAAGTTCCTGTATTAATTACCACAACTCATAAGCATCACGGACAAACTGGAAGAATGATGAGTTTAGCTTGGGAATTCAAGCGTTTTTATGCTAGCGATTCTCAAAATAACTGGCAGTTTTTTCTCGCTGGTAGAGATGCAAACGCAGAAACTTATACCAATGCAGTGCAAGTATTGCAACAAAATATTAATCAAATGCCGCGCCCTTTAGACTTGTGGCTGATTGATTTCCGTTCTTCTGTTAATTTAAAATCAACACAATGTTTTCCCGACCAAAAATATCGCTCACGTATCGGTGAATATAGTTACAAACTTTATCATTGTGAATAATTTCAATCAAGTTTTATAATACTAAAATAGTTTTTTCCCACACCTAACGGGATAAATCACAACTTAGAAAAAATAAATCAAAAAATAAATCAAAAAATAAATTATCATGTCTACCCCTTCAATTCAATTTTTTGCTGGTGTTAACGAAAAATTAGGAAACGTCAGCTTACGTCGTAATCCTAATACTGGTAAACGCATCGTTTTAATGACATTCGACCAAATGCAAGCATTGGAAAAGTTCAATAGCTTTACTAAAAAAGCCCTAAATACAATGCTTTTAACCGATGAAGAAGGTGAAATTAATGTAACTCCTTCTTCTACTAAATTTATCTTTGGTGGTGATGAAGGAGATGAATTAAAACGGGTAAACTGTCAATTTGAAATTGAACAAGATGACCATTGGGATAGATTTATGCGCTTTATGCATCGTTATGCTGATGCTAATGGTATGGCTTATGAAGATAGTTGAACTCCCTTAACCAAAATTAACAGTTGCCAATGTCCCTCCCATTTCGCTAGAATCTTTAGGCTTTAGGTAAACACGATTGGGTCTGTAAGCACCAAAACCCATCCAGCTTGATATTACAGTAAATAGGGAAGAACCACGATGGCTAAACGCATACAATTAGTTTTAAATCAAGATGTTAACAAATTAGGAAAATTAGGGGACTTGATAGACGTAGCTCCTGGTTATGCTCGTAATTATTTGCTTCCTAAAAATTTGGCAACTTTCGTAACTCCGGGTGTTCTCAAGCAGGTTGAACGTCGTAAAGAATTAGAACGTCAGCGTCAAGAGGAATTGAAGCAAAAAGCTATTGAACAAAAAACAGCTTTGGAAAATGTCGGTAGCTTCAAAATTGCTAAGCAAGCTGGTGAAAACCAAGCTATTTTCGGTACCGTTACCAGCCAAGATGTGGTTGATATAATTCAAGGTGCTACTGAAATGGAAATAGATAGACGCGGTATTACCATCCCCGATATTGGTAGTTTAGGTACTTATCAAGCGGAAATTAAACTACATTCCGATGTCACAGCAAAAGTCAAAATTGAAGTTGTAGCCAACGAGTAATCTTTAATTACTAAAGATTATTTTAGCAAAGATAAAAACGAGTATCTAATAATACATTAGATACTTTATTATTTATCTCAAAAATCTGTGCTTTAATTATTTGAAACTTATTCATTATGTGTAGAGACGTTGCACCGCGATGTCTCTACACGTTGTTTGAGGACTATTTGCACTATCAGAGTAATAGTTCATTGGTTTTATATTAGAAAAATTATCATTCGAGTTATGTCTGAAGAATTAAATTTTCAAGGTAATTTAGACCGTCTCCCACCACAAAACATCGAAGCAGAAGAAGCTATTTTAGGGGGGATTTTATTAGATCCCGAAGCGATTAGTAGAATTAGCGATAGCTTGAAACCAGAAGCGTTTTACATCAGCGCTCACAAAGATATCTATACGGGGATGTTGAGGCTTCAATCTCAGAATAAACCCACCGACTTGCTTGCGGTTATCAGTTGGCTTAGCGATCGCGATTTACTAGAAAAAGTGGGTGGCAGAAATAAACTCGCTTCCCTGATAGATAGAACTGTTTCAGCGGTTAATATTGACGCTTTAGCTGCATTGGTAGTGGAAAAGTATCGACGGCGACAGTTAATTAAAGCCGGTAACGAAATAGTTACATTGGGTTACGAAACCGAAACCGAGTTCCGCACCATAATCGACAAAGCAGAACAAAAGGTATTTGGTATCGCTCAAGCTCGGACTACAAGTGGTTTAACCCACGTTTCCAACACCTTAATTAATACTTTCCAGGATATTGAAGAACGTCATGAAGGAGTTGCTTTACCCGGTATTCCCTGCGGTTTTTACGATTTGGATGCGATGACTAGCGGTTTTGGACGCTCAGACTTAATTATCATTGCCGGTCGTCCGTCAATGGGAAAATGTTTGCAAGCAGATGCCGAATTATTGTTAAGTGACGGCAGTATTTCCACAATTCGAGAGATATATCATCGTCGTCAGGGAGAATTGTTAACACTCCAAGATAATTGGAAATTCCGTTTTACTCAACCCGAAGCATTCATTGATGATGGGATTAAGCCGGTATTTGGTGTTAAAACTCGTTTGGGAAGGTATATTGAGACAACTATTACCCATCCTTTTTTAACTATTAATGGATGGAAGCGACTTTCCGAGTTGAATGTAGGTGATAAAATTGCCGTACCCCGTAAAATCAATGTATTTGGTAAGCAAAAAATTCGCGAGTGTGAAGTTAAATTATTAGCCTATTTAATCGGGGATGGTTGTTTAACAGATACAGCACCAAAATTTAGTAACATTAATCCTTTAATTCAGCAAGATTTTACTTCTTCTGTTACAGAGTTTGCTCCTCAACTAAGAGTTAGTGAAAAGAAACGCTCCAAGCGTTCCCCAATGCTTCATGTTGAGACTTTAGAGGAAGAAAATCCGCTGATATCTTGGCTAGAAAATTTAGAATTATGGGGTAAAAAAGCAGACGAAAAAACACTTCCTGGCGTAATCTTTAAATTAGAACGTCAGCAAATTGCTTTATTTTTGAATCGTTTATTTGCTATTGATGGATGGGCTAGTGTATTAAAAAGCGGTCAAGTACAGCTAGGTTATTACAGCGTCAACGAAAAACTAGCGCGACAAATACAGCATTTATTGCTACGATTTGGGATTATTGCAGCATTAAAAACCCGATTAATTAAGTATAAAGATACCAAACGTGAAGCTTGGCAACTGGATATTACTAATGCTCGTGCCATCAAAAACTTTGTATCAGAAATTGGTATTTTTGGCAAGCAAGAAGTATTATCCAATATCAAAGCAGCATTAGTTGAAAAAAGATATCAAACAAATCGTGACTTGATACCTGTAGAGATTTGGAAACAGTTAGCAGTAGCGAAAGAAGAAGAAACTTGGACAGGTTTAGCTAAACGTGCTGGGATTCAAGGATATTCAAATATTCACGTTGGCAAACGTGCTTTATCACGAGAAAGACTGTTTTCATTAGCAACAGCTTTAGAAAATTTGCGGCTGCAATATTTAGCAACCAGCGATATTTATTGGGATGAAATTGTTTCTATTGAACCCATGGGAGATAAACAAGTTTATGATTTAACAATCCCAGAAACTCATAATTTTGTTGCTAATGATATTTGCGTTCATAACACAGCATTTTGTCTCAATCTTGCTCATAATGTCGCATCATTATATAAACTACCAGTTGCCGTTTTCAGTTTAGAAATGTCAAAAGAGCAATTGGTACAGCGATTATTATCGAGCGAAGCAGAAATTGAAAGTACCTATTTAAGAACCGGACGTATCAGTCAAACCCAATGGGAGCCTTTAAGTCGGGCAATTAGCGTACTTTCAGAAATGCCGATTTTCATCGACGATACGCCAAATATTACCGTCACAGAAATGCGTAGTCAAGCGCGACGCTTGCAAGCAGAAGCCGGTACAGATATAGGTTTAGTAATCATCGATTACCTGCAACTAATGGAAGGTGGTGGTGATAATCGCGTCCAAGAACTATCAAAAATTACCAGGAGTATCAAAGGGTTAGCGAGAGAATTAGGCGCTCCCGTAATCGCTTTATCTCAGTTGAGTAGAGGAGTAGAAGCTCGGACAAACAAGCGTCCCATGCTCTCAGACTTGAGAGAAAGCGGCAGTATCGAACAAGATGCCGACTTAGTAGTAATGCTGTATCGCGACGAATATTACAACAGCGACACCCCCGATCGAGGAATCGCCGAAGTGATAATTGCCAAACATCGAAACGGTCCCACAGGAACCGTTAAATTACTATTTGACCCCCAATTTACCAAATTTAAAAACTTAGCAAAACCGAGTCATTATTAGTTAGGAGTTAGGAGTTAGGAGTTAGGAGTGAGGAGTTGGGAGTGAGGAGTTAGGAGTTGGGAGTTGGGAGTTGGGAGTTAGGAGTTGGGAGTTGGGAGTTGGGAGTTGGGAGTTGGGAGTTGGGAGTTAGGAGTTAGGAGTTAGGAGTTAGGAGTAATTACCCATTACCCATTACCCATTACCCATTACCCATTACCTATTCTCAACTAACTCCTAATAATTCCACATCAAAAATGAGAGTTGCGTTAGGGGGAATGACACCACCAGCACCGCGAGAACCATAACCTAATTCAGGGGGAATAATTAACTTACGGCGATCGCCAACTTTCATCGTACTGAGTCCTTCATCCCAACCCTTGATTACTTGTCCTTCACCGATTTGAAATTGGAAAGGTTGACCTCGATCTCTTGAACTATCAAACTTGGTTCCATCTTCCAAAGTACCCGTGTAGTGAACAGATACAGTTTGTCCAGATTTAGGAGTTTCACCAGTCCCCTCCTTTAAAACTTCATACTTTAATCCCGAAGGTGTTGTAACAACTTTTTCGTCAGACATATTATTATCGCTCGCTTTTGGGGTGTTATTTTCAGTTACTGTTGTAGACGCTGGTGATGCTTGAGTCGTGTTTTCTGTAGCAACACTTTCGGGTGGTTCAGTAGATACTTGAGCGCACCCGAAAACTACAACACAAAGCAGAACGAGACCCACAAGCTTCAAAATTGGTTTCAATTTAGGTATCCTCCCAATTGTTCCATCTTCTAAACATAGGAATACTAGTAGAACAAAACTTAGTGTAAATCAGAACAGTAATTAATGAACAATTATTGATGACCAGTTTTATACTTATAATTCCTAACTCCTAACTCTTAACTCCTAACTCTTAACTCCTAACTTTGCTTCAGCGCCACAGTTTATTTTCCAAATCGCGTACCTGACGCTCTAAACGGTCAATTCTACCGCGCAATTCGTCTACTTCCGACTGACGAGCAACTCCCAAATCTTGCAGCATATTCTTCATTTGTCGCTGCATATTGGTTTCCCAGTTTCCCTGCTCAGACTTCAATTCCTGTACCATATCATCCATGACGGCTTTTGCCTGTTCTGGGTCAAGTTTACCATCCTTAACCAATTGTTCACTTGCTTGTTTGAGTTTATCCGCCATTACCGAAGTTGTACCGATACCGAGCATTAATAATTGTTGCATCCAATTGTTATTATCCATACCGCTTTCCTACTAATTCTCCTTTCTTTAATTTCCCGCTCGCTGGCTCAACTAATAAAGCTATGCTGGGAATTGAAATAGTTTAGCTTAATGCTAATTCTATTGTGGCAAAGTAGTACGGGGAATGAACGTAGGTGGAAATTGAGTTACTTAAGTTTAAAATAGCGCCCGAATACCGGGAACAATACATTCAAAGAGACGCTGAAATCTGGACAGCAGCCCTAGCTAATTATCCGGGATTCATCGGGAAAGCTTTGATCAAGATTTAGGATTCAGTTACGAGATGGTAGAGTCATCCGAATATCAGGTACGGAAATTTCCCTATAGTGATTAAGAGTTAGGAGTTAATTCTGATGAGTTCTAAGATTACCTTTCACCCGGAGGGTGCGGTTCATCTCTTTTTACCTCTTTCCTTTGCGTTCTCTAGCTTGAAAAGTTGTTCATGGGGGAAACCCCCAAGACCACACTTTGTGTCGCTGTCGCGACACGCTGCGCGTTTACGCAGTATAGCGAAGCTAACGCTGCGTCTCTGCGGTTTTTTTTAATCGGTAATCTTCTGCCGTAATAATGCGATTCAAATAATAGAAGAAATCGAAAAATCTCAAGAAGAGGAAGAAATATGAATTCTCAATACACAATAATTATTCAATGGTCAAACGAAGATAATTGTTATATTGTGAGTCTCCCTGAATGGGGAGAGTTTTGTCATACTCACGGTGATACTTACGAAGAAGCAATCAAAAATGCTCAAGAAGTATTAGAAATGCTCATTGAGTCAGCGAAAATTGATGGTGAACCTTTACCAGAACCTAAAACATGGGGACAGTCATTTAAAGTAGCATAGAGGTAAACTATAAAAAAACACTATAAAACAACAATTAATATACTGGGTTTGAGAAGTCGGGTTTTTACGATGATTGTCGTGTATGACAAACATTTAACATCAAAACCCGACGAATGATAGTAGCGTTATATTCTACTTCTCACGGGTGCTAAAACAATTAATAAATCCAATTGTTCTCGTTCAACATTAAAAGAACTTGTC
The DNA here is from genome assembly GCF_015207665.1 of Plectonema cf. radiosum LEGE 06105. GTDB lineage: Bacteria > Cyanobacteriota > Cyanobacteriia > Cyanobacteriales > Nostocaceae > Rivularia > Rivularia radiosa_A. Next base: position 148,505 of record NZ_JADEWL010000001.1, on the reverse strand, counting down.
GCGCTGACACTATAAACTGAACCAATAGCTTGTTTAAACATATTAAAATATTGATTATTGCTGTATTGCGGCGGAACAAAACCATAAATCCATGACAACAAAGAACCCATATTCATATAGAAATAGCCTGCATTTGGATTAGGAAGAGAATCGGTTGCTGACTTAAAGTTATAAGTCGAAGGTAATGCTACATAAGGCTCAGGAACTAAATCGGCAATCGCTCCATATCCCGTTGTCACAATCAAAGTATTGTTATCTACCCAACTATAAGCAAGCAAGCTTTTCGCCGAATCTCCATCAATATCCCAACTGGTAATAGGTTGATTTTTAATATTTGTTTCGGTAATTTTTACCTCTCCCTTGGATACAGATATAATCAAATCTCCTAACTTTTTCAGAGTTGTTTCGGCTGCGGTTCGATTGCTTGTTTCAACTGCTAAACCAATACCCATATTTAAGTTCGGATTTATGGTTTTAAAAAACCCACCTTTAGTAGGAAACATGAAAAAAGCAAACTCACCATCCATCCAATTGATGATATCTCTGTCAAAATCTAAGCCAGTATTACTGCTGATAAATCCCCGAAACATTTTTAAATTAGCTTCAAATTCTTTTTGCGAACTGAGGATATTTGCTATAGTTTGCCATCTTTGATTAAGCTTTTCTCCGTTAACAGCAGTATATGTTGCTGCTGGCATTCGAGATAATATTCTTTGTGTTTGAATGTTAGAATTCAGATTATTTTGATTGAATGTAGATGAAGGATAAGTATTTACTTGAAAACGGACTCCTTCTTTTTGAAGTATCAAAAATGAACCGATACTTTGGTATTGTTGAAGTTGTTCTGATGAAATTAGACTATCTAAATCAAACTGAGGTAAACCTAAACTAGGGTCTTTAATTAATTCTTTTACAAGTGCAATGTAACCCACAGGTTCTTGATACATTGCAAACAGTGGTTTATCTGTTTGGGGTTGTCTAATTGTCTTCTGAAATTGAGCATTTTGAGCTAAAGTGGCAGCTTTTTGCTGACTAGTATTAATTAATCTTTCAATCGCTTTTGTAGAAGAACCAACTGCAAGATGTCCCGGTAAAATACCGATTACTAAACTATTTTGTTTTCTCAAATTTGGGTTTTTAATAACATTCGGTTTAATCGCTTTATTTATCGGAGACTTCGGAACCGGAGGTATAGAATTATTTTCTGTACTCGGTAAACTTGGTTGTGTAGAAGAGTTATTAGTTTTCGTTTCTAAAATGGTAATTCCTTTATACTGTCGCTGGGTAAAATTTTGATTCGCTTTCAATTTACTCAAAAATGGCTGCAAACCCTGCTCGTCTTTTACCGGAGCTAAAGTAACAAAATTTGACTCCATCGTCACCCCAGAAGAGCCATCTTTCGGTAAAAATGCAAAGGCTACTTGTTCTCCTAACCAAGGTTCAATATCTGTCGCATATCCATTTTTTAATTGTGGTGGAATTAAAAAAGATATCCCATTCCAAGCTGTTTGAAATAATTGAAAATTTCCCGCTTTCTTCCATGTTACTGAAGATGTATCAACCATCGCTACCAATGGTGTATTATTTGGTAGAAAATTCGCAAATTGAGTATTTGTCGCTGTCGGTTGTAATTGAATTTTTAAGCTATTAGGAGTTATTTTTTGAGCGTATGTTTTATTTGATAAATTATTAATATTATTCCCCACATCTACTGCTTGAACAATACTTGAGCAGCAGAGTAAATTGAATGTTGCAAACGCTCCTACTCTGAACAATGACTTCATTCCGTGTTCCTCACAACTAATTGTCTTTTTTCTAACACAAAAGTGAATAAATTCACTTAGTAGTATTATGGAGGATTTTCATGAAGTGGCAATGAAGACAAATACTTAATAAAATGATTTTGAATTTATAACTCCTAACTCTTAACTCCTAACTCCTAACTCCTCACTCCTCACTCCTAACTCCTAACTCCTCATTCCTAACTCCTAACTCCTAACTCCTAACTCTTAACTCCTAACTCTTCCTAAAGCGCGATCGCAATTCCCAATTCAGCAGAACGTTTTGCAGCGTCAGCGACTTTGAGAGTATACAAACTTTCTTCTGGAGTAACATACAAAGGAGTTCCATTAAACAGATAATCTAAAACCATAGTCGTATCTTTAACAAATAAACCACGACGACTACCTACTTCTATCGGAGTTGATTTTTCTGCATCAATAAAAACTCCTTGTTGAGAATTAAAAATCAATCCCCCATTTTCACCGTGTACCTCAAATTTTCGTTCTGCTTCCCACATAGTTTCACCTTTGGCGTATATAACGGATGCTAAAAGTCCGCTAGTAAAATTGAGTTGAGCATTACAAAAACAAGATTGGTAGAAATCCGCTTGTGTTTTCCAAAATCGACTATGACAGCTAACCGTTGCAACTTCACCAAATAAATTTGTTAATCGATGTAATCTTGAAAGCGCACCCATCAACGGGAAGCCAAAAAGTTGATGATTATAAGTCCATTTGCGGGGTGCTGGATTTTCGGGCTTAATTGTGCTGTAGCTCACATAAAATACTTCACCGACTTTATGCAAATGCTGTTCTAAGCTGTTATGTAAACCACCTAAAAGTTCAATATGTTCGACATGGAGCAGTTTATTTTTAGACTTGGCTAAATTAATCAACTCCGATGCTTCCGCTAAATCCAAACTCATCGGATATTCCACAACAACGTGTTTATCAGCTTCCAAAGCCGCACGAGCTAAAGCACCATGCTCTGAATTGACATTGCTAATTACTACTAAATCAATATCTTTTTGTTCTATGAGTTCTTGCGAACTTACTGCTTTGCACTCAAATTCTTTAGCAAAAGCTTCTGTTTTTGAAGAAACATTTCCCACAACCGCTGCTAAATCAGTTCTTTTATCGTTTAACAACGCTTGCGCTCTTAACTTTGCCGCATAGCCGGTACCAATTAACCCTACTCGCACTTTTATTAACCCTTTACCGTCAAACAATTTTGGATTTTGGATTTTGGATTCACCCCATAGATAAATAAGTGGGGCTTAAGTTGAGGATTTTAGATTGGTTCCACAGATAAATAAGCGGGGTTTGTACCATTAAGGAAATATTGACCGGCGACCAACCCACCGGCATGATTATACATTATTGCTGGTAGCTTTTAGCAAATTCTTTACATATACCATAAATTTTAATAATCTTCTTGATTAGTTATCTACAAAATCACATTTTTTTCAATGTCTATAAATTTTTTAAATAGCCTTATGAAAAGGAGCCAAAACAGATAACTTAAACTTATCTATATGGACTCTACTTATTTCATTACTAATCGGGACAAAAAACTGGTAACAAAATCTAATTTTTCTCGTAGTATCAGAATTGAAGCAAATAAAAAAAGGGCGGCTATTCATCAAGGAGCAGCCGCACTGTTTGCTTAATAGATGTATACTGCCGTTTGCAAAAGAGAGGATTACAAAATGGCAACATTTAAAGTGACACTCATCAGCGAAGCCGAAGGTTTGAACCAAACTATCGACGTTGATGATGATACCTATATTTTAGACGCAGCTGAAGAAGCTGGTTTAGACTTGCCTTACTCTTGCCGTGCTGGAGCTTGTTCCACCTGCGCTGGTAAGATTACAGCCGGTTCCGTCGATCAATCCGACCAATCCTTCTTAGATGATGACCAAATGGAAGCGGGATATGTATTGACTTGCGTCGCTTACCCCACATCCGACTGCACCATCGAAACTCACAAAGAAGAAGAACTCTACTAAAAGCAATCTAACAGTTGTTTTTGTAGTAAATTACTTCTTAAAAAGCAGCACCGTATCGGGAATCATCCCTTTGCAGTAGCTGCTTTTTTATTAACAGGGGACAGTTACCAGTTATCAGTTATCAATTATCAGTTATCAGTTACCCATTAAGCTAAAAAGCCTTTAATTTGTATATTCAAATTTTCTTAAAGTTTTGTAGTGCGGGCATCCCTTCACTTTGTTCGAGGGCAAGCCTGCCCGCTAGAAAAATACAAATTAAATGCCCGACAACTTACCTATTCCCCATTCCCCATTACCCATTACCCATTCCTTATTACCAATTACCAATTACCCATTACCCATTACCTATTCCCCATCTTCATAACATCACTAAGCATCTGAACTTGAGTACCGGGATAGTAAAATTTGAGAATTTGTGGACTTTTCCAGCCTAGAGTCGCGAGATTTTGAGCGCCAACTTGACTCAAGCCTACTCCATGCCCCAATCCACCTCCGACGAAAGCGTATCCCCAAACTCCGGGTTTGCCTTTGTTGAGTGGCTGTAAGTAAAACAAGGTGCTTCTAGGTGCAAAAAAGGCGCTGCGAACTTCGTCTTTATGTAAATTAAAGGTACCAATATCAGTTTTTACGGCTAGATTAAGGATTCTTCCCCCTGGGCTGCGTTCGACTACTTGAATATCCTTAACTGTTTGAAATTTTGCGAAGGGACTATTTTTAACCTTTAAAAATTTCTGCAATCCTTCGGTAATATTTTCTAAACTACTTTCTTTACGCCACCGGAACCATTGTTGCTCGCTTTCGTTAAATCCTTTATTCAAACTCATAAACAAACGGAAGTTTTTTTCTGAAGCCAAGTTTTGCTCGGATAAATTCCAAACATTCTGTGGTGCATCTACTATGGGTTTTAAATAAGGACGATTTTCTCCATCCCACACGCTGCTAAAAGCTGCGGTTACACCACCAGTTGTGGAAGAGTAAAGCGCGTCTACTAACTCGTTGTTATAAGTTAACACCATGCCTTTTGTTGCAGAAATAGCCTTGTCTGTTTTCTCGGTGGCTCCTTTGAGTCCGTAATAAACTTGACAGTGCGTATCAGCGCATAATTGATACTGGTCTATTTCAAATCTGCGTAAATTACGCAGGGCATAGGTACGAGCAATTATTGCCTGGGCTTGCATTGCTGCTTCCGGAGCGTTTGCCCCAATTTCATAAGGTACCACTCCCCGTAGATAGGTTTCTAAAGGTACTTCATTGACTAAAGTATATGTACCGTAAGCATTTGGTTGTAATTGTAGCTTTCCGGCATAAAGATATTTACTTTTGGCTTTTCCGTTTACACTTACCCCAATTAAATTTTTATCACTAGTAATTTTCAGCTGGTTTCGATTGTAGCGATATCCATTTACTACCCAACTTGCTTGAGGTACCCGACGCAAAACTTTACTATCAACGTATGCTGTTTTTTTCCCAGCAGCGTTGACACTTTTTAATAACAAGCGTCGCAATAAAGGTGTATTATAAACTTCTCTTTTCGCCCACACCTGCCAACGTTCCGGCTGAGCAATTTCGACTTCTATACCTTTTTTACGCCACATTTCGGCGCTGTTTTCGGCAGTTTCAAAAGTGCGGAAGGTTCCTAAAATCACCTGCTCATCAAGAAATGGCTGTGTCAGCGGCTGCATTGCTGTTTGTATTTTTACCGGATTTGCAGTTACTAGTGTTTGCGGTTTTTTACCATCTGTAAAAGTCAATTTTAATTTATCACCTTTGGTCGGCTCCAATATCAACTCATCATCCGGTAGGGACGCAAATCGCTGCACAATCCCAATTTTTAGTTCAACATCAGAAACCTTTGTCGCGGGAACCGATGCTCCTGTCAGTCCTAATAAACACCAAGTTGTCACTATGGTACAAGATAAACGTTCTAAGGAAATTTTCATAGAAATTAACAATTAAGGGTGTCACTCGTGCTGTACGAGCATCCTCTGAGAAATATGACGCAATTTAATACTATTGTGTATAAATTGCCTAATGATAGCATTAGCAATTTTTTCACCAATCGGCTACTCACAAACCCATAGATAATCCTTTACCGGAATAGAAACAGTTGCAAGACAAACTCATAATGAGTATGATTAATTTAGGAAGATAAAGCAGTATTAAATATTAGAGACGACGAAAAGAAGATGAAAGTTGAAGAAATCCCGTTGAATTTGATCAAACGCCCGCTTCCTCGTAAAAACGATGCTGAGAAAGTAGAAGCCTTGATGAAATCCATCACAGAAATTGGACAGCAAGAACCGATTGACGTATTAGAAGTCGATGGGGAATATTATGGATTTTCCGGGTGTCATCGTTTTGAAGCTTGCCAGCGTTTGGGGAAAAATTCCATTAAAGCTAGAGTACGTAAGGCTCCCAAAAGTGTTTTGAAAATGCATTTAGCCTAAGCGAGAAAAAGTTTATAAACAGAATCCCGCGAAAATGTTTGCGGGATTGTAAATCATTATGCAGCAGTTGAATTATTTTCGTCTTGCTGTTCTGGACAATTAGCATCATTGGTAAGTTTTGCTATATCCTTGACTTGAAAAGATTTACCAGGTTCGGTTATACCTACTCCCAGGCTAGATTGTGCATCAACTTCAGAGAGTTTGATTGTACCAACTTTCTCAGTTTTCATACTAATAATTCGTCCGGTTGCTGGGTCTATAATTGTTTGTGGAGAGCGTTCAATTGAGAAAATCATTTCTTTGCAATATCCATGCAATTTACCTTTGTTTAAGATAACTTGACTTCCGTTTACATCAGCAATTAGAGTTGGTTTTCTCAGTAAACAAGCTAATTCTTCTGAATGGGTATTTAATTGATTAGTAATCTCGTTCATCGCTTTTTCTGTAGCGAGTACAACTAACTTTTCTTGAATATTATTAGTAGTTTTAGAAATTGTAGTTGTTTGAGAACTTTCACCGAATTTGAATACAATAGAATATCCTGTATTATAAGAATCGTATCTCTTGCCAGTATCATAAGTTATATCTACACTAAAAGGTAACTTGACTTCAGTAAAGCTATTACCACTTTCATCCCCATTACCTTCAGCTTCTAAAACGATTTCACCTGTAGTGGTGTCTACCACTTGAAGATTCAAACTTATATTAATTTCTTGATTTGTTTTTTCTTTGGTGAATAACCATCCACCTTGATTTGTTTTAATGGTATCAAAGGAGTTTACAGTTACAATAATTATTGCTTCTATACCATTTTGGTCTCTAATTTTCCTTAGTTGTTCTAAACTAAGAGATTTTATTTCTTCCAATTTGGTAACAGCCAATTGATTATTTTTTACCAATTTGCTTTCTAAGATGTTACCAAGTCCAGTGATTTGAATTGGATATTGTTTACTCCCGTATTCATTTATGGTATATTTACTACTTTCAAAATTTAAAACAGCTACAGTTAATTTTCTTTCTACTCCTTGATTCAGATGAAATAAAGACTTATTTTCTTGGCAAAAACTTAGTCTTTTTGTATCTTGAGCATCAACAGATTTTGCACTACCAATTCCAAAAATTAAACTAAACAATGAAGCGATAATAGACGAGGTGACGCGACGAACAAAACAATAATTCATCAATCTTCCCTCAATAAGTTAATTTTGGGTAAGCAGATAATTAGTTGCCCAAATATCAAATCACAATTAGTTTGATAACAAACTAATAAGTTCTACAAACTTCTCAAAAAAGTTTCCGGAAATGAGTAATATTATTGAATATTTAAATTACATTTTTGGAGGAAATAGCGATTTAAAAAAACGAAAAAAGTATAATAATTATGAATAAATCAGCAAAGAGTGGGTGATAAGCGGTATATAGACTCAATAAATATTTATATTTCGGAAAATTTATTGATTAAAAGTAAAAGTTATCAATAATCATCACCATTGGGAATTACCTCAGAAAATAGAAAAATGTATATTGTGTATATTAATTTATAACTTACAACGTGCTAACTTCAGAACTACCAACCATCAACATCCTCAAGCAACCAACCAATCCAGCTTGGGTAGAATTAGCAATATCGAACTTAGAAGCAATATTATTAGACCATTCTCAATGCGAACGTAAAGCAGCATCAGCAGCAATAAACTTTATGTTTCGTTATCCTTCCAATGAGAAGATGGTAAAAGAATTAACTAAAATTGCCAAAGAAGAATTAGAACACTTTGAACAAGTGAATCAGTGGTTAGAAAAGCGGAATATTGCCTTACGTCCCCTGACACCACCTCCCTACGGTGCGAAACTAAAAGCCCAAATTCGTCCTACTGAACCAAATAGATTTTTGGATTCCTTACTTGTTAGTGCTTTAATTGAAGCTCGCAGCCACGAACGTTTAGGATTATTAGCAATACATTGTCCCGAACCCGATTTAGCTCAGTTTTATAAAGGTTTAATGGCATCAGAAGCGCGACATTATGGTATATATTGGGTGCTTGCAGATACTTACTATGACCGTGAAATTGTTATTCAGAGATTGGATGAATTGTCAATTGCAGAAAGCGAAATACTTGCAACCCTTTATCCAGAACCACGGATTCATAGTTGACAGTTGAAAACTACCAATCTAAAATCCAAAATCTAAAATCCAAAATTCCAAATGCCAAGTCTTTATTTTCGAGATTATTTAATTCGTGAATGGAAACCTTGCGATCGCGATTTTGCGGCTGAAGTAATTCGCTCTGTATTATCGAAATATGGTTTGGGTTGGGAACCAGATGGTGCTGATCAAGATGTATTGCAAGTGGAAGATTACTACCTAGCTAAGGGCGGCGAATTTTGGGTAATTGAATACCAAGGTCAAATTGTTGGTACGGGAGCTTATTATCCTATAGAACGCGGTGAAAAGGCTGTAGAAATACGCAAAATGTATTTATTGCCCAAAGTTAGAGGTTTTGGATTGGGGAAATATTTGTTACAACAGTTAGAAGCAGCAATTAGCTGTCGTGGCTTCCAAGAAATTTGGATTGAAACTGCTAGCGTTTTGAGTGAAGCTGTCAAGCTTTATGAAAGTAATGGTTATATTGCTGCAACAGGTGTAGAAACAAAACGCTGCGACAGGGTTTACTTAAAACAGTTAACAGTTAACAGTTAACAATTACCATATATAATGAATGCAAATTTTTGAGAATTTTCTTAATCTTTTTTTAAAGTCAAATTGTCCTTTATGTCAGCGCCCTGCTTCCCAAGAATTTTGTGAATATTGTCATAAACAATTACAAAAGTGCCGTTTAAGTGACTCGAATCACCCTCAAGACAGTTTTCCAAAAGTAATTGCTTGGGGTGGTTATGGTGGAGCCATCAAACGTGCGATCGCGACAATGAAATATGACAATCACCCGGAAATTGCTCGTCCCCTCGGTGAATGGTTGGGGGAAGTATGGTTGGAAAATTATGGAAATGAGCATTCTTTAATAGTTGTTCCGATTCCCATGCACCCCGACAAACAAAAGCAACGAGGTTTTAACCAAGCAGCGCTGATTGCACAAAGCTTTTGTCAAACAACTGGTCTAAAATTAAAAGTAAACGGATTACAAAGGGTAAAAGCAACTGAGGCACTATTTGGATTATCACCAACTGAGCGAAAAAAAACCTTAACTCAAGCTTTTGAATTAGGAAAGGATTTTCGTTATCCGAGTAATGTCCCGGTAGTCTTAGTTGATGATATCTACACTACGGGTACTACTGTTAAGTCTGCTATAGAAACTTTGAGTAAAAGTGGAATTGTAGTTTCGGGAGTTGCGGTTGTTGCTGTTCCCTCAAAGGCTAACCATACAAAGAATTCATAAACAAGAGTGTCCGCTCCCAATTATAATTAGTCAAAATTAAGATTATTGTTACAAAAAAACTACTTATAATCATGAGTAAGACTAAAGCCCTAGGTTTAGGACAATTTAGGTTGATTCCTGCTACGTTAATCGCATTCAGTATTAGTACAACAGCTTTTGCTCAAACAAATAAACAAGCGAATAAATTTTATAATCCAATACCTTTACCTGACACCTATGAAATTTCTGATGCTCTGTCGGAAAAAGATATCCCCACAGGAGAAGGTGGTTTTGCTCGCGATTATCTGGTGAATTTAGCAAAAGGCGATAATTTAGCCATCGACCTATCTTCAGATAGCTTTGACAGTATTATTACATTGCTTGGACCCGATGGTTCCACTATCGCCGAAAATGATGATGGCCCTGATGGTAGCAGTAATTCTCTACTTTTCACCCGTATTACCAAACCCGGAATTTACATTGTTAGGGTTCGTTCTTTCGGAGAAACCGGAATCGGCAATTTTAAGCTGAAAGTAACGCGGTTGAAGCCGGTTAAGTAGGGATGGGGGGACAAGGAGACAAGGGGATGGGGAGAAAATTATAAGTTATAACCTTTAACCTTTAACCTTTAACCTTTGACCTTTAACCTATTGTATTGTCATAACGCAAAGAAAAAGTGCCTCAGTCCATTCTACAACTGCACCGTAGGTATCCCCGGTATGTCCGCCTAATTTGTGGTTGAACCAAGCACCTGTGAGAAAAGCAAATGTGCTTCCTGTAAGGGCGATCGCAATTGCCAATAATAAGTAATATTGATCGAGTAATAACATTACAGCGCTCAAACTCAATAATAGTAATACTGAAGGTAAAACGTCTTTGTAGGAACGAATGGCTTGCTTGTGAAACGCACCTTTACCTGTTGGTTTGAGATAATCATATCTGGCGATCGCCAATATCTGCCCCCAGCGTGCCCATCCACAAGCAGCCATTAATATCAACCAACGATTTTCTTGTATATCTATTAATGCCACTGTTTTAAGCAATACTAAAATAATTGCCGCCATTGCTCCAAAGGCTCCTGTCGCACTATCGCTCATTACCTCCAAACGTCGCTCTTGATCCATTACTGCTAACCCATCAGCTGTATCCATTGCTCCATCCAGGTGTAATCCTCCCGTAATCGCAATCCAACTTACTACCACTAATGCACTGCGAGTAAACACGGGTATTTCTAAAAAATTAGCTACAATATCAAATAATCCTAATATTCCCCCAATTATCAGTCCTATCGCTGGAGCAAAACGCGCTACCTGGTCAAACTTTAAATTTTCTACATATGGCATTGGGATAGAAGTATAAAATATGATACTTGCCACTGTATTTAAAGCTTGATTTTTACACCACTGATACGGAAAATTCATGCAAGTCAAATTAACTACTTAAGTAAGATGAAAACAATGGTACCCATCATTCCCGCACAAATAACAGTATCAAATTTTAAAACTTGAAATAAGATTTATTTGGATGAGAAACTGAGCCAAAAAATTTGTTATGCTTATCTAAGTAAAGAATAATAAGTTAGTAATATTTATTACAGTTCCATGAGTCATAAAAAATTGCATTTTAATCGATGGTAGTGTTTTGTGTACTTTGAAAAAAGGCTAATAATTAATGTCAGCTAGTTTCAGCGGTTGTTGCCAAAATCTGATATTTATATATTACAGGGCATAGATTACCGCTGAGTCATTGGTTATGCAGGCTATAACGTTGTAATTCACCTTTGCTCACAAAGCTATTTGATTATGAATCACCATCTACCTTCTCCCAAAATACCAGCTCCATGCATTGTCAACACAGGTGTCATCGTAAACAAGCTTGATATGCGGCGATTACTGGCGGATTTAGGTCGCGTCCGCTATGCTTACACCCAAGATGGTGAAGTGTGCGGGGAGGGTGAAGGGGATGTAATGGAAGTTTTTGCAAATCCCCGACGCTCCACATTAGTCGCGAATCACGCTCTTTATTTGAATGTTTATAGTTTCGATTATTTGGAACTTCAGCAGTCATCGGAAAAGGAGGCTTGTTTAGATTTAGTTCAGGAAGGAATGCGTTTGCGGTTGATTCCTCTGTCTACTCCCATGCAGGAACGACAAGAACGTTGTTGGAATACCAGTGCCATTGAAGCAATGATGGAACAGGTATTATCAGCTAAATGGGATGCCGAAATTGATGATGATTGTTCGGATATGTTCTAAATTTGATTTAATAAGTTAAATCGTTAATAGAACTGTCTCGGTTTCCTTAATTTTGGACGCAAATTTTTCATTTCACACTATTGCTAACTGTAGCAACACTTCAGCTCGTGCTGGGATATTTTCTACTCCTCATGGTGTAGTCGAAACTCCGCGTTTTATGCCGGTAGGAACCTTGGCAAACGTTAAAACCATGACTCCAGCCCAATTAAAGGACACTGGAGCGCAGATGGTATTATCAAATACTTATCATCTCCATCTACAACCGGGCGAGGCGATTGTAGCAGGCGGAGGTGGACTGCATAAGTTTATGGGTTGGGATAAACCGATGCTTACCGATTCCGGTGGGTTTCAGGTTTTTAGTTTGAGTGAGATGCGTAAAATTACGGAAGAAGGTGTAACTTTCCGCTCTCCTCGTGATGGAGAAATTATAAATTTAACACCAGAAAAATCAATAGAAATTCAGAATACTTTGGGTGCGGATGTGATCATGGCATTTGATGAATGTCCCCCAGCAACAGCCAACCACGAAGAAGTGAAAGCTGCAACGGAGCGTACTTACCGTTGGTTGTTAAGATGTATGGAAGCCCATCATTGCAGCGAACAAGCATTATTTGGGATTGTGCAAGGTGGTATTTACCCCGATTTGCGTTCTCAAGCTGCGAATGCTTTAACCAAGCTAGATTTACCTGGATATGCGATTGGTGGTGTCAGTGTCGGGGAAGAGCCAGAATTAATCCACAAAATTGTTCGACAAACTGCACCTTTATTACCTGCTCAAAAGCCGCGTTATTTGATGGGAGTGGGTACCCATCAAGAAATGGTAATCGCGATCGCATCTGGTGTGGATTTATTTGATTGCGTAATTCCTACTCGCTGGGCTAGGCATGGTACAGCAATGGTAAAAGGGGAAAGATGGAACATCAAAAATGCCAAGTTTCGTGAAGATTTTACTCCTCTTGATGAAACTTGTCCTTGTTACACCTGTCAAAACTTTACTCGTGCTTATTTATCTCATCTGATTCGTTCTCAAGAGATTTTAGCTTATACATTATTGAGTATTCACAACATTACCGAATTAATTAGATTTACTCAAAAAATTCGCGAGAGTATATTGAATGATACTTTTATCACGGATTTTGGTCATTGGTTGAATTGATATTAAGTAAGGTTAGTTCGATGAAGAATTCACGATTACTCAATCACAGACGAAAATAAGCTGTAAAACCTGAATTTTTTGTGGCGGTAAGAAGTCGATTTTTACGATTAATATCTGTAACACCACAAAATATTCATAAAAACCCGACTTCTGTGATAAGAGTCGAACTCACGTAAAATTAAGGTTAGTTAATGATGCTTACTTAAAGAGAATTTACGATATTATCACAAACTTCGGCTGGTGCGTGACGCTACAAATCTTGTTATTTCGTAAAATATAGCAAATTTCAGTTGAGTCCAATACACTAAAACCTCACCCCCTCCCCTCTCCGATGCCTTGGAGAGGGGTGCCCAAAGGGCGGGGTGAGGTAAAATTTGTATTGCACCCAAGTGAAAACCGCTATATTTATTCAAGCGTCACACACCCTACGACTATTAATATGCCTTTTCACTAAGTTCGATTAACTCATAACTCTTAACTCATAACTCATAACTCTTAATTCATAACTCCTAACAATTATTTATTGATTACCCAATCGTGTTAAGATACTTCTCAATTATGAAAGCTGTGTTGGATACTTGGATTTAAACAAAAATGGAAGTAGCACTATTATTAGCGAAACTGCCGGAAGCCTATCAAATTTTTGACCCCTTGGTAGATGTTCTCCCAATTATTCCCGTCTTCTTTTTGTTACTAGCTTTTGTTTGGCAAGCTGCTGTAGGTTTCAAGTAAGTTGACCTATAAATAATCTTTTAAAGACAGGCTCCCAAAGTCTGTCTTATTTTTTTTAACCAGAATCTCTTTGCTAAATTTGATATTTCTTAACTTTTTGTAATAAATTAAGAATGAGAAATACATACAAATAATATTTAAGGAGGTATTAGTTATGGGCAACATTAACTTTGTTAAAGAAAATAAACAAGTAATAGCAGCGGATGGTGCTAATTTACGATTGAAAGCCATGGAAAACGGCATTGATATCTATAAGGTATGGGGAAAAATGATGAACTGTGGAGGTGCGGGGCAGTGTGGAACCTGTATTGTAGAGATAACAGAAGGTATGGAAAATCTCTCACCTCTCACGGATGCAGAAAGCAAAATTTTGAAAAAAAAGCCGGATAATTATCGCCTTGCTTGTCAAACCTTGGTTAACGGTTCAGTGAGTGTAGTAACCAAGCCTTGATAATTATATCTTTTGAGATTGCAGTATTTTCTATTTACTCTACTTTGTCTCGTCTTGATATTAGTCAGCTAGGGCATCAGTAATGTTATCCTAAAAGTATTGGCTACAAATCAATCCTAGGGGCAATATAACTATGCAAACTAATGATTTGGGATTCATAGCGAGCATTTTGTTCGTACTAGTTCCCACGGTTTTTTTAATAGGACTTTACACCCTTACCGTTAGCCGCGAAGGTGGAAGAAAAGACACTTAGATATTCAATTAATTACCGAATTATTTGAAAGGAAAAACCCTTACACCGAAAGTGTAGGGGTTTTATCTATCAACCGCGATTTAGGAGAAACTTAAATGAGTTGAAATAACAGTGTATAATCTAAAATCTAAGCTGCCGCAGTCCGCGCTAATAAAACCGGACAGGTAGCATTAATTCTGACATAATCAGATAGAGAAGCACCTAAAAGTTTATCCAAATCAACAAAATTCTTAGCAATCGATGGGCGACGGTCTGGAGAACCGAGTAATAATAAGTCTACATTCATTTCTTGTGCCAAACTACAAATTTTTTCGCCCGGCTTCCCAATGCTGAGTATACTACGAGACTTAATACCTTGTTTTTGAGCTTCAGCAACTGCTGCGGCTAGAATCGGATGTTTTTCCGCATTAATTTGGGCAGTTTCCGCAGATGGACTCTTTAAGTCAGTCATGACATAAGTTACAATCAACTCGCCACCTGGAATATCCCGAAGTAGAAACAAAGCCAAGTCTAAACAGTATTTCGACGCATCTGATTTGTCAACTGCCACCATAACCCGGTTAATTCGTTTGACATAAATGTCATCTTTAACCAGCAACATTGGACGAGAAGACAATTGAAAAACATACTGACTCACCGAATTAGCCAAAATTGACTGCAAACGCTTGAGTCCTCTTGAACCCATAATAATCAAATCAGCGTCGATTTCATCAGCAACTTGACAAACTACATCTTTTGGTTCACCTTGACGCAGTACAGAATTTACTTGATTGGGATTTAGCTGCAATTTTTGAATCGCACTTGCTAAAATTCTGCCACCTTCTTCCCACTTCGCTGTCATTGTTTCAGCGGTAGTTTGTGGAGGAACAACGTGCAAAACGGTAACTTTTGCTCGTTGAATTGATGGTATTTCCTCCATCAGTTTGAGCATCTCTTCAGCGTGTCCCAATCCTGAGACAGCTAGCAAAATGTTTTGCATCATAGGGACATTTTTTGATTGCTTAGCTTGAGTTTTCACCGCCTTGCTCGATTTTACTCTGTTATTTGTCATCAAAATTTAGACAAATGACAAAGCATGGCTGTGTATATCTGAACCTGATTATTTGAAGTTATAATTTTGGTTCCATATTTAAGACTACTCTCCATTCTGCCCTATTTACTTAATAAATAATTATTCTATTTATTAGTTGTAATCTATGTTTAATAAAGTTAATTAAAACTAAGTAAA
This sequence comes from Plectonema cf. radiosum LEGE 06105, assembly GCF_015207665.1. GTDB lineage: Bacteria > Cyanobacteriota > Cyanobacteriia > Cyanobacteriales > Nostocaceae > Rivularia > Rivularia radiosa_A. The sequence goes on along the minus strand of NZ_JADEWL010000001.1, from coordinate 132,822 downwards.
ATCTTGTAAATAAAACAGATACAAAAATTAATTAATTAATTAAATATATAAGATATATAAAGTTTGGTAAAATTAAATAGTCAAAATTAGGATTTTATTGTAATTAGCCACTAGATTAATCAATATAAGAGAAAGTTCTGCGTCAGAGGATGTTTTAAAAGTATCCGGCGATTTAAACCGCTACTACACCTTCCAAAGTCCACCGCTACGGTAGACTAGTTAATTTAGAACCCGTGTAGACGTGTTTTAGTTATTTAAGCGACAAAAATGCCTTTTTGTTTGCCAGAATTTATTATGAAATCTCCTTGAGGAATGTCATCTAATAAAACATTAGTATTAGACTCTATGGATGTAGCATCTGTTCTCATCATCGTATTATTTGTACTTATTCCATCAGTAATTCTTAGACATAGCGTTACCTTATAATATTTTCCCTCTATATCAATCAAAAAATAGTCAGGATTACTACAGCTATTAAGTATTTATATAGAGAAAAACTTTCCAGGTTCAATTTTTTATATGTTTTATATTTTTGATATTTTGATATAAATAGCAATCAAAGAATTAAATCTAAAGAGCTAAGTCTAAAGACGTAAGTCTAAAGATAGATTTTTACCCTTGTCTTCAAATTTACTCAAAAAGGTAGTTAATATGTTCTTTAAAATAAATCAAGGTTAAAGGTTAAAGAAAAGTCCACTGTCAACTGTCCACTGATAGCGAAACCAATAAAAGAAAAATGACTCATCAACCAAGAGTCGTAATCATCGGTGCTGGTTTTGCGGGTATAGAAGCTGCGAAAAAGCTGGGTAAACATCGAGTCAATGTTTTATTGATTGACCGTCATAATTATCACACCTTTATTCCGATGCTCTATCAAGTAGCCACTGCTATACTTTATCCCCATCAAGTAGTTTATCCCTTGCGTCGGTTATTTCGAGGTTTTTCAACAGTAAATTTTTTGCAAGCACACGTCGAAAAAGTTGATTTTGACCAGCAAATTATTCAAGCCGAGAATACCACAATTGATTACAATTATTTAGTTATTGCTACGGGTAGCCAAACGCAGTATCTCGGAGTCACCGGAGCGATGGAAAATACTTTTCCTATGCGGACTTTGACAGACGCGATCGCAATTCGCAATCAAGTCCTCAGTCGTTTTGAACAGGCAGTAAAAGTTACCAATGAAGCAGAAAGAATACGGTTATTAACTTTCGTCATCGTCGGTGGTGGTGCAACTGGTGTAGAGTTAGCTGGTAGTTTAAGCGAATTGATTAATAGTGCTTTGGGGAAAGATTATCCCAGCTTAAATCGCGATCGATCGCAAGTCATACTTGTGCAATCAGGAGAAAGGTTATTTGCCAGCTATCCGGAAAAATTAGGAAAATATACCGAAAAATGGTTGCGTCGTCAGGGAATAAAAGTACATTTAAATTCTAAAGTTAGTAAAGTCACTTCTGAAGCTGTATATCTCGAAGATGACACGGCTATATTTACAGATACAGTAATTTGGACAGCGGGAGTATTAGCAGCGATACCACAAACCAAACAACCAGTAAAAACAGCCACAAAAGAGAAAATTCTAGTAGAACAAACTTTACAACTTTGTGGATATGAAAATGTATATGGTGTAGGAGACGTTTCCTACGTTGAGAGTGAAGAAGAATTTAACGGAGTAGCACAAGAAGCAATTCAACAAGGTAAAACCGCAGCAGACAACATTCGGCGACAAATAAGCGGTAAAATACCATTACCCTTTGATTATTTTAATAAAGGACGTTTAGCAATTGTTGGAAAACACGCAGGAGTCGGGAAAATTGGTAAATTTGCAATCAAAGGATTTATTGCTTGGTTTCTGTGGTTAGAAGTGCATCTAGTTTATCTCCCCGGAATTCGCAACCGTTTAGGAGTACTTTTCAACTGGCTGAAATATTATTTCTTCGGTGAAAGTGCATCGCGGATTATCATTTCTACAAATCGAGTAAGAAGTAACAAGTAATAAGTTAACTCAAAACTCAAAACTCAAAACTCCTAAAAACTAATCTAAAATCTAAAATCTAAAATCTAAAATCAATTATGGGCTTTCAAAAATATATTCCGTTAATAGGTAGAGCTTTTCTCTCAGCGATTTTTCTGAAAGCTGCGGTTTCTAATACTTTGGGTTTTCAAGGAATTGTAGAAATGATGACTCAAAGAGGTTTACCTGTACCGCAGTTATTACTTATTGGTAATATATTCTGTACTTTAGTCGGCGGAATTTCGATTTTATTAGGCTTTCAACCACGTTTGGGAGCAATTTTACTCATTATATTTTTAGTTCCGACAACATTCGTTTTTCATAATCCTTTTGCTGATCCCAATGAATGGAATAGTTTTCTGAAAAACTTCGGTTTAGTTGGTGCAATGTTGCTGATCTACTACTATGGTACTGGTCCTGTTAGCTTGAAATCACATTCAGCTAGCAACGAATATGATGATACCTACGTTTCTGATTCAGACAGAGCAAATGTATAATCCAAAAATTCAACTGCGTAATTCGGATATCGTTCTAGCTTACACGTTTTTACGGCTAGTTTTCGGAATTAATATGTTTGTACATGGTTTAGTTAGAATTGGCAATATACCAGGCTTTGTCGATTCTCAAGTAGGACTTTACAAAGATATTGCGATTCCTCCATTATTAATAGCAATACCCGCTTATCTAATTCCCATTGTTGAATTTGCTGTTGGTTTATTATTAATTTTAGGACTACAAACTCGTAAAGCTCTGATAGTTAATTTTTTGTTAATGATGACTTTAATGTTTGGAGTTTGTTTGTTACAAAAATGGGATATTGCAGGTTCGCAATTAATTTATAATATTGTTTTGTTTATCTTATTAGCTGGCTGTAATTTTAATTTAATTTCTGTTGATAATTGGTTGATTCGTAGAAAAAGATAGATATTTAAATATTTCAATATTTAAAACATATACTTTGTAGGATGTGTTCACCCAGCGTAATACAGCAATTTTCGGAATTTTGTACTTATACTATTTAAATAAACCTTAAATCTAATGTACAATAAAAGCAATCAAATACTACTCTTAATTCTGTTAATTATTAGTGTAGTAATTACAGCCTTTCACTACACAGATAATTTTATCAATTTTCCCAGTTATCCCGACCCCGAATGGATAACTCCTCAAAGTATTTATCAATCCTGGTTGATTTTAACAATCCTAGGAATAATAGGTTACGTTTTGTATCTAAATAATATATTATGGCTTGCTTGTGTATGCCTTTCGATTTATTCATTAACTGGAATATCAAGTCCAGGACATTACTTTTTTCAAACAACCGAAACGTTTTCCTTTAAAATGCATACCTTAATCTGGCTAGATTTTATCGCAGGTAGCTTAATACTTGGTTTTACAATTTGGTCGATTGGTATGAAGTATAAAGAAAACTATTCACAGAAGTGATTCGTAAATATGTTTTGGATAACTTGAGTGCTGTTTTTGCTCCTTGAATTCATACAGTGATTTTCTTGTCAATACGTAAGTCCGATTAACTATAAATAAAAATTAAATATTTTCAAATTTAGCTAGAATAATTGCGAAGTATCGCCAACTATAACAATGCTGGGAATATCAGCTATAGCTTTAGAGAAATTGCTTGCTCGTCAAAAGTTACCAGATTTTTTCGGTACAGAAGCGGTAAAACCCAGTTACGATGGACTTGGTTTAACTAATATTCCTTCCTTAGCAATTGACTGGTTATGTCCTGATGCTCCCACTTTGAGCGAAGAAGCTGCTGCACCCGCTTTCAATCCTGAGCTATTAGCAACATCTCAAATAACCGAAGCTTGGAAATCTTGGCAAAATCAAGCACCAATCAATCATGTGGTGTTGTTAATTCTCGATGGGTTTGGTTACGAACAATTGAAAACCCTCGCAGATTCCAAAGATATACCCGCGATCGCAACAGCTTGCGATAGTCAGCAGGCTTTTTTCATGCCCGCAACTTCAGTTTATCCTAGTACTACAGTCACAGCTTTAACTTCAGCCGCAACTGGTTACGCACCCGCACAGCACGGGATGATGGGAACCAATCTTTATATTCCCGAAATCGGTACGATTGTTAATTTTATCGGTTTTCGTCCTTATATTTCTACTAGTAGAGCATCTTTTTCCGACACAATATTTAATCCAGAAACTCTGATTCGGGTACCTAATTTGTATTTACGCATGGAGAAAGCGGGGATAGATGTAGAAATTATCAATTTTTATCAATTTAAACAAACAAGTATCAGTAGATTTACTAGTGCTGGTTCGCAAGCTGGGAATGATGGTTTTAAAGGTTATCTTACACCCGCAGATGCTTTTGCTCAATTACGGGAACGTTTGTTAACAAAAAGTACTCACCAAAAAAGTTTTACTTATATATATGTACCAACTATCGATGCAGTTTCTCACCGTTATGGCCCTCTGAGTTCTTCTTATAAAGCCGAAGTTGCTACATTAGACTTTGCTCTTAAAAGTCAACTGATCGAACCTTTCGCAGGTCGTAATGATACAGTTTTATTAGTGACAGCCGACCACGGTCAAAGATATAATCCTTTAGAAAATACCCTTTGGTTAGAAGAACATCCCCATCTCACCCAAAATTTATTTGCTCCCATCACAGGTGAATCACGGATTCGTTATTTACATATTAAACATGATAAACAAGCTGCTGTTTTAGATTATATTAAGCAGAATTTTCACGAAAACTTTTTTGCTATTACTCCTTCTGTTGCGATGGAATTAGGCTTATTTGGAATTCCCGGTAAACCTTTGGGTATAGAAGCTCAAGACAGAATTGGTGATTTACTACTTCTTTCCCATAAAGACTGGATATGTCGTCAGCATATAACCAATGAAGAACGCTTTAAAGGAAATCTAGGTATACATGGTGGTTTAAGTAGGGCTGAAATGTTGATTCCGTTTCTTGCTTATCGGTTTTAGGGAGGGGATGGGAGATGGAAGGTAATTGGTAATGGGTAATTGTTGACTGTTTCCGAGCCAACTTTATTTATTTAGCTGTTTTTTCAAAGATTGCAAAGAAGCCCAACGACTATCAATAGATTTATCTTCTATTTTACCATCTTGTTGAATTTGCTCAATTATTCCCGGACATTTTTCTTCGCATAGCTGACGCTGAGGAATTTCCAAACACATTTGTTCGTACAGCCAAACGCTGGGGTGAAAATATCCATATGGGGATAAAGTTTCTACCAACTCATCTAAAGCAACTTCTCTTTCTGCAAGAAATTCGTCTTCAATATTAGCTTCTTCCTCTAACCAAATAATTTCTGAAGTGTTAATTAGAACACGATGGTTGTATTGCTGCAAACAACGATTGCAGGTCAACGTCATGATTGTTTCAGCCTTTGCCGCTACTTGTAAGTAATTACCGCAGTGTTGTACGCGAATATTGCCGCGAACTGGCGTTAAGGTATCTAAATCGGGTAGAAATTCTTTAACTTCTATATCTTCTACTGGTTTTGACGCTTGAGCAAGCTGGGGGATATAAATTGCGTCCATATCATTTACCGTTAATTTCTTCTTAATAATGTATTTAACAGTTATCAGTCACGTTTATACAAGCGGGTTTAAGAGTTATCAGTCAGAAAGCGCCGATCTTGCCTTGTCTAACTTTCTCGCAGTAGTTAATTATCCATTGATAACTGTTAACTGTTAACTGTTCACTGATTTAATAAGGAGGGGATGGGAAAGAAGTTTTTATTTCTTCCCGAACCCTGTTTCCTAATTACCATGCTGCTGCTGGACGTACAACCAAATGGCGATGTGGTTCTTTACCTTGGCTGAAGCTTTCTAAATCTTCAAATTCCTTCAATAAAGTATGGACTTGACGACGTTCGGCTGAACTAAGGGATTTTACTTCCACTTCTCGTCCAGTGTTGCGGACTTGATCGATGACTTGTTCTATCATGGCGCGAATTTCGGCTAGCCTTTGAACGCGGTAGCCGTTTAATTCTATTGTATAGGATGCTTGGTCGTCCGATTCTTGGTTCAAGTTAAGAATAGAATTTGCTAGATACTGTATAGCATCTAGCACTTTACCATCGCGTCCAATTAAGGTCTGAATTTGATTTTCGGTTAAATTGGATTCTTCAATGGTCAACCAATAGCTGTTAAGAGAAAGTGGGTCTTTTTCTCCCAAAGTGCTTTCCTCTTTATCGCTTTTAATCTCCACAGAGAACCCAGTTAATTGCAGCAATTCATTTAACCACTGCTCGCTGCGTTGCATCCGAGTATCGCTCATCATCAACTTGTTGCTTTCTTTTTATTACTTTTTGGCTCAAACGCGATATTTTTGTCTTCTTCTTTTTTCGCCTCTTTTGCTTGTTCGTCCAAAATCTTTTGTGCTTTTTCCGACAACGGTTCGCGGGAAAGAATGTATGTTTGTGCGGTTTGGAATATATTACCAATTACCATATACATCAATACTCCAGCAGGTAAAGGGAAGAATAAAAACATCCCGGAAAATAGAACTGGAGTAATTTTATTTACAGTATCCTGCTGTGGATTGGCACTTGTATTATTTTGTCCGGAAATCAACTGACTGACGTAAAGCGAAACGCCGAACAATCCAATCATCGAGACGATATCCCAACGAATCGCGCCATCATCATCAAATGCGCCGACTTGTCCCAAAGCTTCGATAAACAAAAATCCCGTGTCTGCTGCTAATCCGGGAATACTCCCTTGGATAGTTACATCTCCGGGCTGTAAGGCTTCTACATTACCTTCAGCATCAATGCTGATTCGTTCTTCTCCCTTAGTTACTTTCCACTGAGGAATGATTTTTTTCTCAGTTTCGGGGTGCTGTGCTAAAACATCCTCAAACGGCTTACCATCAACCGTCTGATATTGAATCTTGGTGTGTTCTCCTACAGCTAACTTATTTCCTGCGGGAAGAATCGCCGCTACTTTGATGCGATCGCCTTCATCAACGTAAATACTTTGCGGCTTGGTAGCAAATGCGGCTGGTTGAATCCGTTCAATTTGTTCGCTAGGCAAAATCTGGAGATTTACGTTGTAGTTTGCAGTAGCAAAAGGCGAACCCCGCAAAGTCGCAAACAGTGCGAGCAATACCGGCATTTGTAAAAGCAAGGGAGCGCAACCAGCCAGGGGATTACCGAATTCTTTTTGAGCATTCATCATCTCCTCTTGCTGCTTTTGCGGATCGTCTTTATATTTTTCTTTGACTTCTGCCATCCGCTTCTGCATTACTGGCTGTACAATCTTCATCTCACGCATATTGCGTATCGATCCGGCACTCAGAGGATAGAGTGAGAAGCGGATGATTAATGTTAAAGCAATAATCGCCAATCCATAACTCGGCACAATGCTATAGAACAAGTCTATGATTGGCAACATTACATTGTTCGAGAGGAACCCAATACCAAAATCCATTATTTTGAATTCAACCTGAGCGACTGCAATTTAACTGAATCTAATTTATCTAAATATCTATGAAAAATGCGACTAGCTACCCTACGGATAGCCGCACATTTTTCAATGTACCGATAGCGCGATCGGCTTTGTAAATAAAGATATTACCAATTCAAAACAATTCAAAACAATTTTTAAAATTTGTATTTTGTATTTTGAATTGATTCACCTTTATAATCCACGAAAACGCATCTCGCTGTTCGAGAACTTACTTTTTCGGTGCGTTGGCAAACTTGGGATTTCTAGTAGCTACCTGTTGCGAAATATAACTTTCAAGTTCCCGGAATTTAGGAAGCGCTCTTAATTCCAAGCGACTACCGTCTCTGAGGGTTAGCACCATATCGCCCCATAAGCCAACACCACGGGGAACCGACGCTATTTTGACAACTTCCGAGTAAATTATGTCCGTGCGATCGCGACCCATCCAACCACCAGTGACAGATATACGACGGTCGCTAATTCGGTAGCGTAGCCATAAAGCTCTCACAATCGCACCAACAGCTAAAGGTAAACCTACGATAGTTAGACCAATCAGTATACCTATAATTAAATCCCCAATATGAGGACCACCTTCATAATAAACTTCTTCACGAATGCCCATTAATCACCTCGGCTTTTACCAACAACTGCTTTAATTCTTGCAGAAATTGTTGGCTTCCGCACTCTTGTTGTGCAGCTGTTGGTTTTACTACTACCACTAATCGCCATTCGGGAGCTAATAAAGGCAATAATTCATATAAAACACTGGCGATTTGCCGTTTCAACCGATTCCGAACTACGGCTTTTTTACTCACTTTGGTACTAATCGATATCCCGATTCGTGGTGGAGTAACAGTTTGCAGTGTTTGTTCTTGTTCATTTGTATAGGAAGTATCCGAAGAAGGCGATTTTTGATTACATGGTCGTAATGCTCTTAAAGTCATGTACATCCCATGAAAGCGAACTCCTTCCCGGAAAACTGCCCTAAAATCGTGTCGTGACCTTAATCGATTTGCTTTAGGCAAAGCCACAGCTAAATATCCATCCTACACAAGCCTGATGCTCACACGCTCAAGCGATGACGACCCTTGCTTCTTCTAGCTCGGATCACGTTTCTACCATCCGGAGTCCGCATTCTCGCACGAAATCCAGATGTTCTCTTTCTCTTACGGCAAGTGCCGCCTAATGTTCTTTTCATAAATTTTCCTTCCCGGCGACTTAATAAAAAATTACAATCTGTAATTTTACCATCAAATATATCAAAGTTAAATAGAGTTTGCGGAAAAAACAGGTAATTTTTTTAGTTTGGCAATCCCTTACGTACTGTAATTTCAAAATCATCACACAATTTATTGACCAAATCTGTTGTTTATTTGAAGAAATAATCTCCGACTTGCTGCTGATTTAAAACTTTATATTTACGATAGATTTTGGCAAAGTCATCATAAATTTCGTTTTCGGAAATATTTGATTTAATTTTAACTATCAACCGTTTACCCTCGTCACAATTTCGTACATATTTGTATTAATAAACAACGCCATGTTGCGGCTGCTGGCGATGCGTCATTGGATTAATTCGATTAGTTCAGCTAACAGTTTTCGGGTGTTGTTGTGATATTTTTTGAGGAGAATTTCGTAGGATTTTTGATTGAGTTCAGTAGTAGAAATAAAAGTTTGTAAATCTTCTTCGATGAGCAGCGAACTGGTGATGGTATTAGCTTTTACTTCTTGGTAGTCCAATTCTTGGCGAAAAAATGGCATTAGGAACTTATCTTGTAAGTGCAGTTCGCTCATATCTGATTACTATTTGTAAGGGAATACGTATACAATAAAGTAAGGAATCCTTACATTATCTGGTAAAGGCTAGGAGGCTTGTCATGCTCGCCAAGTTAACTTCTAAGAATCAACTAACGTTGCCTAAAAGTATTACCCGTGAAATCGGGGAGGCTGAGTATTTTGAGGTAAAGGTAGAAAATGGGCAAATTATTCTGACTCCTGTAAAAATTCAGCGAGCGGATGCGGTGCGGGCGAAGCTGGCAGATTTGGGGCTGAGTGAGCAGGATGTGGCTGATGCAGTGGCTTGGGCGCGTCAGTCATGACGGTTGATTTACGGGTTGTAATTGATACAAACATCATAGTCTCTGCGCTGATTTTTGGGGGCAGAATATCCAGGATTCGTTTGGCATGGCAGGATGATCGCTTCACTCCCCTGGTTTCTAAAGCGACAACAACTGAGTTAATCCGAGTGCTGGCTTATCCAAAGTTTCAACTCACGCCAATTGAGCAAGAAGATTTATTATCGGATTACATACTTTTTTGTGAGGCTGTGGCGATACCTGATGTGTTGCCTATAATTCCTGAATGTCGCGATCCATTTGATGTGCCTTTTTTACTTCTGGCTGTGGTTGGGAAGGCGGATTATCTGGTGACAGGCGATCGCGATTTACTCAACTTGAAGGATAATTTTTCTTGCCCGATGATCACTGCTGAAGATTTTTTAAATGTTATTGATGCTCAGTAATCCTAATTTTTCCGGTGATGACATCATTAATTAGGGTTTTGCGGCGCTAATACGTTCATGTAAATAGTTAGGCAAACAGCAAAGCCGAACCTTTCTATCAGTTATCATTTAATGTACTTATAGAAATGAGGATAATTTCAAAATGACCCTCAACAATTAATCCGTGAAATTGAGACAGTTCGCTTATCGCGTTAGCTAACCGTAGGTTTATCGTTTGGGTGCGGAAGGCATCACTGCAAAAGAAAACTAGTACTAGAAAAATCAAGAATAATAAATTCTATGACTCCTAAAACTTACCAACTGTCCTTAAACTTTGAGCAAATTCTAACACTTGTTAAACAATTACCTGATACGGAAAAGTTGAGGCTGAGTCAGGAACTTGAAAAAGATATTCGAGAACACACTATCACTGAACTACTCGAAAGTTTTCAAACTGACGAAATTTCCTTAGAGACTATTAGTCAGGAGGTTGAGACTGTAAGGGCTGAACTCTATGCCAGACAACAAGCCGATTAAGGCTATCATCGATACTAATCTCTGGATTAGCTTCTTGATTGGTAAACAGCTTGCTAGTTTGAAATCACTTTTAGTTGAAGGGACGATTCAACCTGTATTCTCACAACAGCTTCTTGATGAAATTACTATTGTTACTCAAAAACCAAAACTGCAAAAGTATTTTTCACCGGAAAAAGTCATAGATTTAATTATCTTCTTAGAGTCAATTGGGTTAGTTGTAGAGATTAAATCAAGCGTGTTACTTTGTCGTGATGTCAAAGATAATTATCTTTTAGCATTAGCTAAGGATAGTCAAGCAGATTATTTGATTACAGGTGATGAAGATTTATTGATTTTAGATAGTTTTGAAGGCACCGTAATTCTGAATTATCAAAGTTTTCTAGCAATGATTAGTCAATTTGGGTGGTTTTGGTGTCTAGGTAGTTGGCGATCGCCCCTAATGCTGCTTCGCCAATCTCCATCTTTAATTCATCAAACATCCTTACCAAGCGGCTTTCAATCATCACCAACGCAAAAAACGGCATCATATAGGAGGGCCATTCCGACTCCTTGATGCCGCTTCCCCTGAGCAAATCGGCAGTTGCCCAGATATTTGATTCGTATTGGAGAATATTGTTGACACTCATGCAGCAGTTTTTAGCTCAAGGGTAAAAAATCAGTAATACCCATTTTGGCTTCAGAGTGTGATACTTTACAAGTAATTTTTGATCGCCATTGATTAGATTTGAGGGCGATCGCATCTCAATACGCTCGATTAAAGATAATTAATTTTAGTTTGGGTAGAACGGTTTTCGCAGCGTCTTCGTTAGGACATAATGTTCACCGTAGGTGTGCCGGAGGCACAACCCAACAAAGCCTGAAAAAGGAGATAGAGAAACGGCAAGACAATTTAACTCAAAACTCCTAACTCAAAACTCCTAACTCAAAACTCAAAACTCAAAACTCAAAACTCCTAACTCCTAATTAATACCGATAATCCAAGTTCCTACATAGCGAGTTAACGCTGTTTTATCACCAGGAGATTGAACTAATAAGTTGAAGTAAAAGGTTCCGGGAAAGTCTGGGTTTTCGACGTTTGATAAAATCAACTCGACGCTTTTTCCTGCCGGAATGGGTTCTTTAGGATAAATTTCAATTACTTTACCTGCTTTATCCCATTTGACTTCGGAAACTGCAACTGTTTTTCCTTTCTTTCCTCCGACTTGGATTTCTATTTTTTTGGTATCAAATTCTCCAGTGTAGTAATCTGGATAAGCAATGACAAACTTTTCAACCGCCATATTTAATTTTTTGCCGGGAACTCTTAAACGGTATCTATCCCAGTCGTTTCTTTGCCCGCCAAAGTCTAATCGGTATGATAACTGATTTTCGCTCTTGACACCGCTAAACAAAGTTAATCCTGGTAAACCTTGGGCGTAGGTGATGGCTGCTGGCATTCCTGCAAGCAAAAAGCCAGTTACGGCTACAGCAGAAAGTAAACGTCGCATAATAATCACTCCTCTGGCAGAAATTGGTGTATGAAGACAATACGAATTTAACGCTCGTAACTAAAACTTTACTACTGAATCCTAAATCTTGGACGTAAGTTACTTACAAAAAGTGTCTTTATACGTATAAATATGTAAATTTTCCCTGGATTAATGTTTATTTTGAGGTACTAAATAATTATTCTTATTAATGAGGCTGACACAGTGTTCAGATCCCCGACTTCTTGAAGAAGTCAGGGATCTAAATTCTCATATATGATTTGGGATTGCTATATACCTAAATAAGTCCTAAATAAGTATTTAGACCCTTTTACCAAATGCATAATTTTTCATGCCAGGAAATTAATTAAAGCTTTCGATTCATGGAATGTAATCAAAATTTGATAGTGTTTACAAATGTATAGAACTGTTTCAATAATGAAGTATTTTGTTAAAAAACTTGAAATATTAAATCGGACAATCATCAACTAAATTACGCTATCTTCAAAAGGATAAGTTTTATTTAATGGAATTAATTTGCTGCTTATTTGCTTGTTATTACCCTCAAAGTTATAGGCACCTAAAAGTGAAATTCAATGATGATTGAATTATGAAAATTTGACGAATTTATAGATATTAATATGAGGAACGACAATTTAATTATGTAAGCAAGTAAAATTGGTTTCGAGTCATGCTCAATCCCGAAAAAAAGTGAAAAATCGGGTCGAAAAGTTGGGAAATCGACTTAGGATGAACCATAATTTAGTTTTGTTAGCAGTCTTCTAGGGTCGAAAATTTTAACTAAGCGGCTTTACAGATCAAAGCCTACTGTTAATATTAGCTATGCCTTACTCAAAGATATTTTCACTTGTTCTAAAAAAATAACTAACGATTAATTAGGAGAATTCATGAGAATCGCAGTTGCGAAGGAAATAGAAGCTAGCGAGCGTCGTGTAGCATTAATTCCAGATGTTGTTTCAAAGTTGGTTAAACAAGGTTTCGAGGTATGGATAGAAGCGGGTGCTGGTGAAAAAGCATTATTTAACGATTCTGATTACGAAACAGCTGGAGCAACAATTATTTCTGATACTGTTTCTTTGTGGGGTGAAGCAGATATCCTACTCAAAGTAAGTCCTCCGCAACAACGAGAAGATGGCAGTTCCGAAGTTGATTTATTGAAGGAAGGAAGCGTATTAATGGGGTTTCTCAATCCTTTAGCAAATCCATCCCTGATTGAGCAACTAGCACAGCGTAAAGTAACTGCTTTGAGCGTAGAAATGATTCCCCGCAGCACCAGAGCGCAAAGTATGGATGCTTTATCTTCCCAAGCTTCCATTGCGGGTTATAAAGCGGTATTAATCGCTGCGGAAGCGTTACCAAAATATTTCCCGATGTTGACAACAGCAGCCGGTACCATTGCTCCTGCGAAAGTGTTCGTCATGGGCGCGGGTGTCGCTGGTTTACAGGCGATCGCAACTGCAAGACGTTTGGGAGCGGTGGTAGAAGCTTTTGATATTCGTCCCGCTGTGAAAGAAGAAGTGCAAAGTTTGGGAGCAAAATTTGTCGAAGTTAAGTTAGATGAAGAAACAGCCACCGCAGGGGGTTACGCTAAAGAAATTTCTGAAGAAAGCAAAAAGCGTACTCAAGAAGCCGTTACCGAGCGAGTAAAAAATGCTGATGTAGTAATTACAACTGCTCAAGTACCGGGTAGAAAAGCACCTCGATTAGTAACAGAAGAAATGATTGCCCAAATGAAACCCGGTGCAGTAATTGTCGATTTAGCAGCAAATCAAGGTGGAAATGCAGCTTATACCGAACCTGGTGGTAATGTAGTGAAAAACGGTGTGACAATTATTGGTCCGATTAACTTACCTTCATCAGTACCAGTTCACGCTAGTCAATTGTATTCAAAAAATTTAGTTTCACTGATGAATTTACTAGTGAAAGATAAAGCTTTGCATCTTGATTTTACCGACGATATTGTAGACGCTGCTTGCGTTACCCATAACGGTGAAATTCGCAATCAAAGAGTAAAAGATGCTTTACAAGCTTTAACAGTTAATAGTTAACAATGAGCAATTGCAATAATTGATGCAGTTCAGTCTCCAAACCTTAGTTCCCACGCTCAGCCTAAGAACTAGTAATACTGATAACTGTTTACTGATAACTGTTCACTGATTTTATGGGAGTTTTTTTGAAATGACAGAAGCATTAATTGCGGCTTTATTTGTATTTGTTTTGGCTTCTTTTATTGGATTTGAAGTCATTAATAAAGTACCGCCAACTTTACACACACCTTTGATGTCTGGTTCCAATGCAATTTCTGGTATTGCAGTACTGGGGGCAATTGTAGCTGCTGGTGCAAAGGAATCCAATATCTCAGTAATTCTTGGTTTGACTGCGGTGATACTCGCAACGATTAACGTTGTTGGTGGTTTTCTCGTCACCGATAGAATGTTGGAAATGTTTAAGAAGAAAGCCAGTTAAGAGTTAGGAGTTAAGAGTTAGGAGTTAAGAGTTAAGAGTTAGGAGTTAAGAATTAGTTGTAATGAACTCTGAACTGTCCACTGTCAACCATCAACTATCAACTATCAAACAAAATTATGAGCGATTTTCTGCCAACTGGAATTCAGTTAACTTATTTAGTTGCTGCATCTTTGTTTATTCTGGGTTTAAAAAAGTTAGGTTCACCTGCTACGGCACGAAACGGTAATGTGATTGCGGCTGTAGGGATGTTGTTGGCGATCGCCGCGACTCTCCTAAATCAGCAGGTGTTGAATTATCAAATGATTCTGTTGGGTTTAGCAATTGGTTCCGCTATCGGGGCTGTTGCTGCTTATACGGTACAGATGACTCAAATGCCCCAAATGGTAGGTTTACTCAATGGTTTGGGGGGTTCTGCTTCTGCTTTGGTAGCGGTTGCAGAATTTTGGCGGCTATTGGAAACTTCTCAACCGATTGGTTTGGATGTAAATATTTCCATGCTGCTGGATGTATTTATCGGTGGTATCACCTTTACGGGCAGTACGGTAGCCTTTGCTAAACTGCAAGGTATTCTCAAAGGTACGCCGATTACTTATCCTTTACAGCAGCCTTTTAATATTTTGCTGTTGGTTGCCTATATTGTCGGTAGTGGATTTTTAATTGTAGATCCTTATAATTTACCCGTATTTTTAGGGGTAGTAGGAGTTTCATTACTGCTAGGTGTATTGTTCGTTATCCCTATCGGTGGTGGGGATATGCCGGTAGTAATTTCGCTGTTGAACTCACTTTCTGGTTTGGCTGCGGCTGCTGCTGGTTTTGTGGTGATGAACAATATGTTAATTATCGCCGGCGCTTTGGTAGGAGCGAGCGGTTTAATCCTCACGCAAATTATGTGTAAGGCTATGAACCGTTCTTTGTTCAGTGTATTATTTAGTGCCTTTGGTACAGATGGTGGTGGCGGTGCTGGTGCTACTGGTGGTGCAACCGATCAAGTTGTTCGCAGCATTGATCCCGAAGAAGGTGCGATGATGCTCGGTTATGCTCGTTCTGTAGTCATCGTTCCCGGTTACGGAATGGCTGTTGCTCAAGCACAGCACGGTGTTCGCGAATTGGCTGATCAATTGGAGCGGATGGGTGTAGATGTTAAGTATGCCATTCATCCGGTAGCTGGAAGAATGCCCGGACATATGAATGTGTTGCTTGCTGAAGCAAATGTTCCCTACGAACAACTTTATGATATGGAAGATGTCAATCCCCAATTTGAACAAACTGATGTTGCTTTAATTATTGGGGCAAATGATGTAGTCAATCCAGCCGCCAGAAGCGATAAAAATAGTCCGATTTATGGTATGCCTATTTTAGAAGTCGATCGCGCTAAACAAACGATTGTAATTAAACGCGGTATGAGTAAAGGTTTTGCAGGTGTTGATAATAGCCTGTTCTATAAAGATAAAACCTCGATGCTTTTTGGTAGCGCTAAAGATATGGTAGGTAAGTTAGTTTCTGAAGTAAAACAGTTGTAGAACTGTAAAATCGTGACGGGGAAATAGATTTTTAATAGAAGTCGGGTTTTTAGCACAAGTATCTGTAACACGGTTACAAATTGCGAGCAAAACCCGACTTCTGATTTGATTAATTTTTCGGAATAACATCGGGTAGTTCCTGTTCCACGAGTCTTAGCTTCGGGTAAAGGTAAGCAATTGAGGTCAGTAAAATTACTAGAAATCCGATGATAATTAATAGGAGTCCTATACCACGACCAGTTCCAGTACCAATAATTTGTCCGATAGTAGTAGCCAGAGGACTATTGGATGTCATTAAAGGTTCAAAAACATGGTCGGTTAAAAAACCAGCACTGACATAGCCAAGGGACAAGCAGGTAGTTGCGATCGCTCCTTGTAAAGCAAATACTCTTCCCTGTATATTGGCACTAACTTTCTTTTGTAATATTGCGAAAGTAGAACTATTAATAACGGGTACAGTTAGGAAGAAGAGAAACCCAAAAGCAGTAAACAAGTATAGGGAAGGTTGCAAACCAGCAATTAAAATAAATAATCCCGCAAGGATAGTGCTGATAAATATGGTGTGAATGTAACTTTGCCACTTACCCCAAATACTAGTAGCAACACCACCCACCAAAATACCAGAACAAGTGATAGAAAAGATTGTACCAGCAATGACTACTGAGTTAAATGATAACGCTAGGGGTATGACAACAACATCAAATACTCCTACAAGGTAGTTAATAATGATGGTAAACAACAGCACTGCTAATAGTCCAGGACGTTGGTACAAATAACTAAACCCTTGGGAAACTTCCTCTAGGAATGACATTTTTGCTGATTCTTCGCTGTCTTGGATGGTTTCACTGTTGTTAATTTCTGGAAATGGAAGTATTAGCAGGAAAATTTGAGCAAAGAGCATCGTCGAAAAGTCGATCAAAATAATGCCCTTGAGATGGATAATACTTAACAGTGCAGCTGCGAGGATAGGGGCAGTTAGTCGAGCAAAACCATCGGCTAACTGGTTCATACCGTTGGCACGAGCAAGGTGTTTTTCTGGTACAAGTAAGGTGACAGAAGCATTATAAGTAGGCCATTGGATACCCAGGAAACCATTACTAACAGCAGTCGCAATATAAATATGCCAAATTTCTAGCTGACCGCTAATATATAACAATGCTATGGTTAAGGTACACAAACCCGCACATAAATCACTAATAATCATTAGCCAACGGCGACTGAAACGGTCGGCTAATACTCCAGCTATGGGAGAAATCAGAATAAAAGGAAGAGTATTAAATAGCACCAAGAGTGCGAACTGAGTCACCGACCCGGTTTTTTGATAAACCCAAACATCTAGAGCAAAGTTGGTTAATCCAGAGCCTGTTACAGAAACAATTTGTCCAAACCAAATAAGTATAAAAATACTCATTTCCTGGATAACTGTTAGTACTCCTTGTGTAGGTGATTTTTCTCTAATTTCGATCATATTAGTTGTTGGCTGTTAGTTGTAAATAAACAGGACTTACGCAATTGTCACATTTTCCTTGTAGGGGAGCCGGTTTAGGCGGTGTAGATTAACTTCGGGCATTATTGCCGTTGTGTGATATCAAATCCGTTTGTATCGGAATTATATATTTTTAACGCAAAGTGACGCGGAGGTAAGCGCAGCGGAAAGTGCGGTCTTGGGGGTTCCCCCCATGAGCAACTTTTCAAGAGAGAGGAACGCAGAGTTTTTTTGCACATACTTTTTATCATTCCGATGTAAGGGTAAAGGATATGACGCTACGATTAAATTTGAACGTAGTAATAAGGTTTGTAGCGTCACACACCATCAACCTACTTGCAACAAAAGGTAGAGCATATTTTATTTGAGTAAAGTATATTTGAACGAGGCAACCGAAGCCCATCCCACAAGAGTTTTAGTCTAGGAATTATATTTAATTTACCTACAAAGTGCTGTAAGTTGATTAGTTGATAATGGAGCAGTTAAATAACCACTCTTGATAAAGTAAGAAAAATAAGTCTCTAGTAGTTGTAGTTCCATAGAAGGAAATATAATATCTGTACCCACTAAACCTTGGTGAGTATTTGTGAGATCAAATTCTGGTTCTGGTGTTGAATCCGTTGTGTTTTGAGAATATACAGGTAGCAATGGTTTAAGAACGTTATCTGAATCTAACTGTGATTCTTTAACCAGTTGCTCTAACCACTGTTGATAGGGAACTTGTTGTAAAGGATAGCCTAAAGTTGGAATCAAGTTAAACAGTTCGTTCATTGGGGTAGGATGGGGATTAAGCAAGTGAAATGCTTTCCCTAAAGATTCTTTTTGTTGTGATAGATGGACAATAGCCTTACTTACATAATCAACAGGTGTCAAGTTATCTAAAGCATCATCCATTTGGGGTGCAATTCCCATTTGTATACAACCTTTAATTAATCTACAAAACAAGTCATCTGTGTTACAAATGCCAGTTTGGCTATGTCCTGTGACTCTGGCTAATCTGTAGATACTAACTGGAAGTCCCCTATCTCGTGCTTCCATGACTAATTTTTCAGCTACCCATTTACTTTGACAGTATCCATTTTCAAGACCTTCTGTTTTATCTAATGGATCTGATTCTAAAATGCAATTGTTTTGGGAATAAGCAATAGCTGAAAAAACAGAGGTGGTGGAAATATAATGTACGGGTTTGAGTTTAATTTCGCTCGCTAATCTGAGAATTTCTTGAGTTCCTAAAACGTTGCTGGGTTTGAGTACAGAGTAAGGATAAATTGTATTTATCCACGCAGCATTATGATAGATAATATCAATTTTATTTGCTAAATCGTGAAATTGGGATGGAGAAAGACCCAAAAGTTTTTTCGATAAATCTCCCACTATCGGAATAATTCTAGTATTTTTATTTGTTTCCCAAATACCATAGATTTTCAACTTATTTTGTAGCTTTTGTCTAGCTTGTTCGAGATTTTGAGAACGGATAAGACAATATATATTAGCTTCTGTTTTTTCTAATAATTCATGGATTAAATAAGCTCCGACAAATCCAGTAGCTCCAGTTAATAAGATATTTTGAGGCTGACTTTTCCCATCAAAAGATAATTTTTGGGGTCGAATATTTGGGTCTAAGACAGCATCTTTACGGAAATCTTCTTCTGTATTTGTGGTGATTTTAGCAGAATTATCTTGTGCGATAATTTTATCAATTAATTCTGCTAATCCGGCAGTAGTTGGTTCTTCAAACAAGTAACGTAGAGGTAAGTCTATTTTCCAAGTTTCCCGCAACTGGGAAATTACTTGAGTAGCACGTAGGGAATGTCCTCCCAATTCAAAGAAATTGTCGTGAATGCTTATTTGTTTGACACCTAAGATATTACTCCAGATTTTGGCTACAGTTTTTTCTGTATCAGTCCGAGGATTAACAAAATTATCTGATTGAGAAATAGACGCTTTTGGGAGAGCGCGACGGTTTACTTTACCATTAGGAGTTAAAGGTAGTTCCTCCAACATCACAAATATGGAAGGAACCATGTAATCGGGTAACTTTTGTTTAAGGAAATCCCTTAGTTGATTTTGGATTGAGGGTTGATGATTTGGGACAATATAGGCGATAATTTGCTTGTTTCCGGGTTGGTCTTCTCGGACAATTACCGCAGATGCTCGAACTAGAGGATGTTGAGCTAACAGAGCTTCAATTTCCCCTAATTCAATCCGAAAACCACGAATTTTCACTTGATTATCAATCCTACCCAAGAACTCGATATTACCATCTGGTAAATAACGTGCTTTATCACCTGTTTTGTAAAGTCGGGAGCAAAGAGTAGGGAGTAGGGAGTAGGGAATAGGAATAAATTTTTGTTTTGTTAATTCTGGAAGATTGAGATAACCAGATGCTAAACCCACACCACCAATATGTAGTTCTCCTGGTACACCAATCGGAACTGGTTGGAGATTTTTATCTAAGATGTAAATTTGTGTATTAGCTATGGGACGACCTATAGATACTCCATTAGTATAATTATGCTTTGATGATGATTGTGGTTTATAGACTGTAGCTGTAATAGTGGCTTCTGTGGGACCATAAGCATTTACCCACATTACCCTATCCCCAACCAATTGCTGCCATAAAGCTAGTCGTTCGGGTATTACCTGTTCGCTACCTGTAACTAACAAACGCAGGTTGTTTGGTACCACAGACTTACCTTGAGATATTTCCAAAACCCACTCTTGCCAGTATGGTGTTGGTATATTGACAACTGTTAAGCTTTTCTGCTCAATAAATCTGGAGAAATCAGCAAAAGAACTGAACATTTCTCTAGGGCGCATTACTAAGGTTCCACCGCTTAATAAGGTAGGGAAAATTTCTTCTGCTGCTACATCAAAACTGAACGAAGCAAATTGTAATACTCGATCGCAATTAGTCAAACCATATTCTGCGATCGCGCTGGTTGCGTGGTTAACTACACAAGAATGGGAAATCATCACTCCTTTCGGTTTCCCCGTAGAACCAGATGTATAAATTATGTAAGCTAAATTATTTGGCTTTACCTTTGTACAGACAGGATATATCCCGTCTGTAAAAATCAGGTCACTATCAAAACAAACTACCTTGGCTTTACTTTCAGGTAATAAATTAATTAAATTAATTAACTTCTGCTGAGTTAATAGCACCAACACCCCAGAATCATCCACCATATGAGCTAAACGTTCTGGGGGATAGTTGGGATCAAGGGGTAAATAAGCACCCCCAGCTTTTAATATCCCCAATAATCCCACGATCATTTCCACAGAACGCTCTACACATAAACCTACTAAAACATCTGGTTTAACTCCCAAAGTTATTAAATAATCTGCTAGCTGATTTGCACGGTTATTTAGTTGTGCGTAAGTTAATGTTTCGCAACCAAACTCTAGCGCTATAGTTTCAGGATTGCGTTTTACCTGTAACTCAAACAACTCATGAATACATTTGTCTTCAGCAAAATCACTCTTCGTAGAATTCCATTCCACTAATAATTGATGCTGCTCTTTTTGTGTGAGTATTGGTAATATACTGATTGGTGTTTGCGGATTTTCAACAATAGCTGCTAATAAGGTTTGGAAATGACCAGTCATCCTGGTAATGGTATCTACATTAAATAAGTCGCTACTGTATTCCCACCAACCTCTCAAACCATTTATTGTATCTTCTATTACTAAACTTAAATCAAATTTTGAGGTAACAATTTCTGTTTGTAAAGGAGTTACAGTTAAACCAGGGAATTCGAGTTGTGACCTTGAGTCATACTGCAAGTCAAACAGCACCTGAAACAAAGGACTATAACTGAGATTTCGTTCTGGCTGTAATGCTTCTACCACCTGCTCAAAAGGTACATCCTGATGAGTTTGACCATCAGCAGCTACTTTTTTGACTTGATTGAGTAAATCGGAAAAACTGGGATTTTCACCTAGCTGAAATCGCAACACTAAAGTATTGACAAAAAAGCCAAGTAATGATTCTATCTCTTTACGGTTGCGGTTAGCAACGGGAGAACCGATACAGATATCATCCTGACCGCTATAGCGTTCAAGTAAAGTTACAAAAGCCGCCAGCATTGTCATAAACAGCGTGGCTCCTGACTTTTGACTGAGGATTTTCAACTTGGCACTTAAATCTGAATCTAGTTGAAATTCTACAACACCACCGCGAAAACTCTGAACTGGGGGACGGGGACGGTCTGTAGGTAGTTCTAACAATGGTGGTGCGTCAGCTAACTGTTGCTTCCAGTAGTTCAGTTGCTTTTCGAGAATTTCACCTTGCAAATACTGTTGCTGCCAAACGGCAAAGTCTGCATACTGTATAGATAATTCCGGTAAAACTGTAGAAATATTTGTCGCGTTTCCATAAGTAAAAGCTTGATAGAAAGCGGACAACTCCTGCATAAAAATTCCCATTGACCAGCCATCAGAAACGATGTGGTGCATATTTATCACCAATACGTGGGATTGTTCGCTCAGTCTCCAGAGATGGAAACGCACCAAAGGAGAGTTGATCAGGTCAAAGGGTTTGTCACCTTCTTTTGTGGCTAATTGTTTTACGGTAGTGAATTTGGAAGCGGATGGTAAATCCTCTAAGTCAATTAATTCTAGATTGAAATCGATTTCTGGGTCAATTACCTGCATGGGGTTGTCATTAACTATGACAATATGGGTACGCAGGATTTCGTGACGACGCAGGATTTCTCTAATTGCTTGTTCTAGGGCTGCAATATTCAGATTGCCAGTAATTTCTAGTGTTAAGGGTAAATTGTAGGTGCTGTTTCCCCCTTCCAATTGATAAAGGAACCATAATCGCTGTTGTGCAAAGGATAAAGGTAGCTCTTGGTTGCGGGGAACCGGACTAATAGACTCAAAACTAGAGTTTGAATTGAGATTAATTTGTTGCAAGAAACTAATAATTTCTGCTTTACGCTCAGATAAATGGGTACGTATTTCTGGTGTTAGTGTTCCTTTCGGTGCATTACAGCGCAAACGACCTTCTTCGACCCATAGCTTAATATCTAAACAGGAAAGGTCTAACAAAAATTCTTCAATGTTTTTCACAGTTCAATTTCTTCCCGTTCTGCTTGGTTTTCTAATAAATGGCTAGGAGATGCTTCTGTGAGTTTTTGCGCTGTTGACAGCAGAAGGTCAATACTCGCAGCTAGTTGAGCTACAGTCGGTTTTTCAAACAAACGACGTAGGGGTAATTCTATTTTCCAATTCTGGCGCAACCGGGAAATTACTTGAGTTGCGAGTAAAGAATGTCCTCCGCATTCAAAGAAGTTATCGTGAATGCTTACTTGCTCTAATCCTAAAACTTCCTGCCAAATTTGTGCCAAATTTTCCTCAGTAGGAGTACGGGGTGGGACAAAACTTTCTAGGTCATGGCTTACAGAAGGAACAGGTAGTCTACGACGGTCTATCTTACCGCTAGGAGTCAAAGGTAAAGCATCTAAAAATACAAAAACACTAGGCACCATGTATTCGGGTAATTCCTGTTTGAGAAAGTCCCGTAATATATTTTGGATTTTAGATTTTGGATTTTGGATTACGATATAGCCAACAAGACGTTTTTTGTTTGGTTCATCTTCTCGAAGCATAACTACTGCTTCCGATATTTGTGGATGTGCTGTCAGTGCAGTTTCTATCTCTCCCAACTCAATGCGGAAACCTCGTATTTTTACTTGATTATCAATTCGTCCCAGGAATTCAATATTACCATCAGGTAAATAACGTGCTAAATCACCTGTTTTGTATAATTTAGGCGTTGGGCTTTCTCTGTGTCCCCTACTTGTTTCAACAAACGGATTGGGAACAAACTTTTCGGTAGTTAAATCTGAACGGTTGAGATATTCCCTGGCTAAACCAACACCCCCAATATATAGTTCTCCTGGAACATTAATGGGTACGGGTTGGTGATGAGAGTTGAGAATGTATATCTGTGTGTTAGCAATAGGACGACCAATGGGAGGAAGGCTTGAAAATTTTTGAGTATCAGCATTCGGTTCTAAGGTAAAAGCTGTGACTACATGAGTTTCTGATGGTCCATATTGATTTTGGAGTGTGCAATTAGGGAGCCTTGTCAAAAAGTTAGTCAGAGCAGTTGTCATTTGCAACTGTTCCCCTGCGGTAATAATTTCCCGTAAACTCACAGGTAAATAATCGCTACTAGCAGCAACCTCAGCTAACTGCTGTAAAGCAACAAAAGGTAGAAATAATCTTTCAATCTTTTGTTCTGTGAGTAACTTTAATAAAGCGATCGCATCTCGTCTCACATCATCGGGAATTAAAACTAATGTCCCACCAGCGCACAAGGTAGAGAAAATTTCTTGGAAGGAGACATCAAAACTTATCGGTGAAAATTGCAGGGTTTTGGCATCCCGATTAGCAATTCCATTTTCAATTTGCCACATTAATAAGTTAACTAGGGAACGGTTACTCATCGCCACTCCCTTGGGTTTACCAGTGGAACCAGAAGTGTAAATTACGTAAGCTAAATTTTCCGGTTTTACATCTGTAGATATATTAGATATTTCCTCCAGAAAGGGAACTGTAATCATATCTTTATCCAAACAAACTACTTTTTCGTGTTTGGGTAAATAGTCGAGAAATGAATTTTGAGTCAGCAATACCGACGCTTGAGAATCACTCAACATATAAGCCAAGCGTTCTTGAGGATAGCTTGGATCTAGGGGTACATAAGCTCCACCAGCTTTCAGAATTGCTAACAACCCCACAACCATATCTATAGAACGCTCTACACACAAACCAACTAACACATCTGGTTTGACACCTAAAGTAATTAAATAATCTGCTAACTGATTAGCGCGATTATTCAATTGTTCGTAAGTTAATGTTTCGCAATCAAACTGTAGCGCTATGTTTTGAGGAGTGCGTTGTACTTGTTCTGAAAACAACTGATGAATACATTTGTCAGGATATTTTGTATGGGTGTCATTCCATTCCACTAATAACTGATGTCGTTCTACTTCAGTGATCAAAGATAAGTCTTGTAATTGACTTGTTGGATTTATAACCACTCCCTCTAACAAAGTCAGGAAGTGATTCCCCATCCTAGTAATAGTATCTGCATCGAAACGACTACAATCGTAAAGCATTCGCACTAACAATTCTTCCCCCGGTATTACTACCAATGTCAGAGGATAATTTGTGCGTTCGTAGGATTTTATTTGGTCAATTTCTAAACCTGCTGTGTCTTCTAGTAAGGAAGAACCTACAGGATAATTTTCAAACACTACAAGACTTTCAAATAAAGGTCTTCCTCCAGGTATTTCACTGAAGCGCTGGATTTCGACCAGGGGATACCATGAATATTGTTCTCGTTCCAAATGCTGTGACTGTAACTGTTCTAACCATTTAAATAGTTCTGTATCGCCCGACACTTGCACACGTACAGGTAAGGTATTAATAAATAGCCCAACCATAGATTCTACACCGGACAAAGTGGGAGGGCGACCGGATACGGTAGCGCCAAATATTACATCCGACTCACCACTATAACGACTGAGTAGCAATGCCCAAATTCCTTGCAATAAGGTAGAAAGGGTGAGATGATGTTGCTTTACTAAAGATTTGAGAGCGCTGGTAGTCTTTTCTGATAATCGTAGATGCTGTTCTTGGTAAGTGCTTTTATGTTGTGAAGAAAGCTGTACCACTTGGTCTACAACCAAGGGAGTAGAAGCAGTAAAACCTTGGAGTGTTTGTTGCCAAAATGCTTTTGCTGTAGAGAAATCTTGCTTTTGCAGCCAATTAATATAGTCTTTGTAGGGACGCAGAGAAGGTAAGTATAAATCTTCGCCTTTATTCAATGCTTCGTAAAAAGTAAAGACCTCTTTAAGGATAATCGGTAGACACCAACCATCCGTTAACAGGTGATGAGAACTCCAGATAAATTTATAAGTTTGCTCGCTCAATCGAATTAAGGTGTTCCGCATCAGTGGTGCTTTGTCAAGTTCAAAACCCTTATCTCTATCTACTTGTAGAAAGGTTTGAAATTTTTCTTCTTGCTCAACTGCTGATAAATTTCGCCAGTCATAATTAGCCCAAGGTAGATTTACCTTTTTGCGTACTACTTGCAGTGGTTTTTTACTATTTTCCCATACAAAAAGAGTACGTAATACTGGATGTCGTTCCACTACTCGTTGCCAAGCTTGTTCAAAGACAGTAACATTTAAGTTTCCACTCAGATTAAAGCTCAGTTGCTCGAAGTAAACACCCGATTCTCCTTCGTAAAGGGTATGGAAGAGCAAACCTTCCTGCATTGGAGAAAGCGAGTAAATGGATTCAATATTTTTACTTTTATTTTCTGGAACGTTAAGTGTCATTTCAGTTACCAGTTATTTTTTGAGAAATATAGGGAGGAAGGTTGTAGAGACGCGATATATCGCGTCTCTACATGGTTTCGACAATAAACGAACCCGTCAGAATTTATGACATAAACCACTAGTACTTGACCACACAAGTTTTGAGGGGTGGGTATCCAACTCGCCAGGGACTGTAAGTCCCTGTCTAATAGCGAAAGTCCTATAAATAGGACTGAAGTAATACCCCTCAAAATTAATGTGGCGGACTACTAGTGGTCCTTTTCATTAATTATGATGGGTAAGAAATTCGTAGTGCGTTGGCGTAGCCTGCCCCGGAGGGGCATACCGGAAAGCTCGCTGGTGGCATCTAGCTCGCTAGCTACTACCAGGGAGCGAGACGCTCCCACTACAAATATTTAACCCAGCAAAACTAATGCAATCAAGTACTAGTAGTTCATTTCATTAGTTCTGAGGGGTAGAAGTAGTGCGAGCGTCCCGCTCGCTGATTGTAACGAGCGCGTTACCCATCAAATTTAATGCAATGGACTACTAGTGGTCCTTTTCATTAATTATGATGGGTAAGAAATTCGTAGTGCGTTGGCGTAGCCTGCCCCGGAGGGGCATACCGGAAAGCTCGCTGGTGGCATCTAGCTCGCTAGCTACTACCAGGGAGCGAGACGCTCCCACTACAAATATTTAACCCAGCAAAACTAATGCAATCAAGTACTAGTAGTCCTCTGAGGACTTCAGCGATTAGACAGGGGCTTACAGTAAGAAGGCTGACTTTATCAATCAAGGATTGACAGCAATGCATCAAGCTCATCTTGACTTAATCCTGCTTCTGGAAAATCTGAAGGAGTATATCCTCCTGCTTCTTTGCACAGGCAATGAGCGATAATTGCTTCTAGAGCTTGTAGATAATAATTAGCTAAATTTTCTACGCTAGACTGTCTATGAATATTTTGGCTATACCTCCAATCCAATTGCAGTCTACCGTTAATAATTAACCCATCTATTTCTAATAAATGAGAGCGCTGTCCTAAAGGACTATGAATCTCACCATTCGACTCTTGAGCAAATTTCCACCCATCACCGAACTGTGTTTGGTCAAATTGACCCAAGTAATTAAAACTTATCTCGGCTTGGGGAAGTGCTTGTAATTGTTCGCAGATAGTCTGATCGTGACTGAGATAGCGCAAAATGCCATAGCCAATACCTCGTTGGGGAATTTCTCGCAGTTGTTCTTTAATTGATTTGAGAGCTTCTCCAGAATGGATTGAGTCTTCTAGTTTTAATCGAACAGGGAACACACTAGTAAACCACCCTAGGGTGCGGGATAAATCCACATCCTCAAATAAATCTTCTCTTCCATGACCTTCTAAGTCAACGAGTAAAGAATTACAACCACCCCACTGAGCAAAGGTTTGCACTAAGGCAGTAAGCAATACATCATTAATTTGGGTGTTATAAATTGAAGGCACATCTTGCAATAAATTGCGAGTTTGTTCCCTACTCAGGGATACAGATACAATTTTGCTGCTGCCGACAGTGTTAGCAGATTTTTCATAAGCATAATCTACAGGTAAAACAGTAGCAAAAGTATCAAAATTTTGCAACCAGTATTTTAACTCTAATCTTAATTTTTGCTCTTGAGCGTAGTTTTGGAGTCGATATGACCAATCTTGAAAAGATGTAGTTTTAGCTACTAATTGGATATTTTCTCCCTGCAAAATTTGGTAATAAGCTGTTGTCAAGTCTTCCAGTAAAATTCGCCATGAAACACCATCAACAGCGAGGTGATGGATAATAATCAGTAAACGTCCCGGTGAAGAGACACCCAACTGGAATAACATTACCTGGATTAAGTTACCTGTAGAGAGATTTAGTACCCTTTGTAGTGCGTTTGCTTTTTGCGCGATCGCGATTTTTTGTTCTTCTGATGTCAGGTTTGATAAGTCCACAACCTCGAAGGGTACAGAAGAGCTAGCATCGCCGTTAATTTGCTGCCATTGAGAATTATTATGCTGGATATATTGCAGACGCAAAGCATCATGATGAATCAACAACTGCTGTAGTACCTGCTGCAATAACTCTGGTTTAATATTAGATGGTACTTCCAGTAGCATTGCTTGGTTGAAGTGGTGGGGTTGAGCAAAATTTTGCTCGAAAAACCAATGCTGAATTGGGGTTAGGGGAATTTCTCCAGTCACTAAACCTTGTTGTGCTTGTAGATTATTAGTAGCTGTACCAGCAACTGTTGCTAATTCCGCAATAGTTTGATATTGAAATAATTGTTTTGGTGTCAGTTTTAAACCAGCTTGATGAGCGCGAGCGATAATTTGAATACTGATAATAGAGTCTCCACCCAGTTCAAAGAAGTTGTCATAAATACTTACTTGTTTTAACTTTAAGACATCCTGCCAAATTACAGCCAATGTTTCTTCAGTATTAGTACGGGGAGCAACAAAGTTTTCTGAATCAATATTTACTAATGGAACCGGAAGGGCGCGACGGTCTACCTTATCACTGGGGGTAAGAGGTAATGAATCTAACGTCACAAAAAGACTAGGTATCATGTAGTCGGGTAACTTCTGTTTGAGGAAGTCCCGCAATGTATTTTGGATTGAGGATTGTTCTACTACATAAGCAACAAGACGCTTTTTCCCTGGTTCATCTTCTCGGACGATAACTACAGCTTCTTTGATCTGGGGATGTGTGGCGATCGCGGTTTCGATTTCTCCTAATTCAATCCGAAAACCACGAATTTTAACTTGGTTATCAATTCGACCAATGAAGGTAATATTACCATCAGGTAAATAACGAACTAAATCGCCGGTTTTGTAGAGTCTTTGGGATTTTTCCCAAGGTTTTGGAATAAATTTTTCAACCGTTAACTCTGGATGGTTGAAATAACCTCTAGCTAAACCCGCGCCACCAATATACAATTCTCCCGGTACACCAATAGGAACTGGTTGCAGGTATTTATCTAGAATGTATACTTCTACATTATTCAGTGGTCGTCCGATGGGTAAGTGTTCCTTGATGTCAGGCGATCGCAACTCGGACAATTTACATATTGTTGTTTCTACAGTTGCTTCCGTCGGACCGTAAGCATTAATTAATAAGGGAGGTTTTGTGAGCTTGCTTGACCCATAATTTTGCCACAGATTCAATGTTTCTGGCAATGCTGCTTCTCCCCCGATAATTACCAATCGTACTGATGGCGGTAATATTTGATTTGTAGTTGCTAATTCAGAGGTTAATTGATGCCAATAGGCTGTGGGTAAATCTAATACCGTTAACTGCAACTCCCAGCAGTTTTGGAGGAATTTAGCAATAGAACCGATCATTTCATCGCTGCGTAATACCACTGTTGCACCAGAGGTCAAAAAAGTATAAATTTCTTCTGCTGCTACATCAAAACTAATTGATGCAAATTGCAAAATTCTATCCCTGGAACTGATTTCATACTCTATCTTTGCGGCTTCAATGAAATTTACCAAAGACTGATGTTCTATCATTACACCCTTTGGTTTTCCTGTAGAACCCGAAGTATAAATTATATAAGCTAAATTATTCGATTTTACCTCTGTAGAGACGTTACATATAACGTCTCTACATATTGAATCTGTATCCAAGCAAATTACTTTTGCACTACTTTCAGGTAAAGCATTGATTAACTTCTGTTGAGTTAGTAGCACCGACACCCCAGAATCAGTTAACATATACGCTAAACGCTCTGGGGGATAATTTGGGTCTAGGGGAACATAAGCACCACCAGCTTTGAGTATTCCCAATAATCCCACCACCATTTCTAAGGAACGCTCTACACATAAACCAACCAGCACTTCAGGTTTTACACCCAGAGTTTGTAGATGATGTGCTAGTTGGTTGGCTTTGATGTTTAATTGTGCGTAGGTCAGTTTTTGAGAGCCAAATTCCACCGCGATCGCAAATGGTGTTTTTTCTACCTGTAACTCAAACAACTCATGAATACATTTGTCATGAGGAAAATCACTCTGCTTAGAATTCCACTCAACTAATAACTGATGCTGTTCTTTTTCTGTGAGGATAGGTAATTCACTAATTATAGACTGGGGATTCGCAACAATCGCTGATAACAAAGTTTGCAAATGACCTGTCATCCTCGCAATCGTAGTACTTTCAAACAAGTCAGTATTATATTCCCAATAACCTCTAAGTCCCTCTTGTGTTTCCCACATCGACAAGCTTAAATCAAACTGAGATGTACCCCGCTCTACTAACTGGGGAGTCAAGGAAATATCAGGTAAATCGAATGTATCTATGGAAAAATTCTCCAGTACAAACATCGTCTGAAACAACGGATTGTAACTGGGAGAGCGTTCTGGTTGTAATACTTCTACAACTTGCTCAAAGGGTACATCTTGATGTGCGTGAGCATCTAAAACAACCCGTCGTACTTGTTGTAAGAATTCAGCAAAGCTGGGATTATCTTTAATTTGGGTACGTAAAACTATTGTATTAGCAAAAAAGCCAATTAATGCTTCTATTTCCCGACGATTGCGGTTAGCAAAGGGAGAACCAACACAAATATCCTCTTGACCACTATAGCGATAGAGTAAAATACTGTAAGCCGCCAATAGAGTCATAAACAAAGTTGTTCCTGACTTTTGGCTGAGGGTTTGTAGTTGTTTGGTCAAATTTTGGTCAAGTTGAAATTGAGTTATCTTTCCACAATAAGTTTGTACGGGAGGACGAGTTTTATCAGTTGGTAACTCCAACAATGGTGGAACTGAAGCTAACTGTTGCTTCCAATAGTTTAGTTGTCTTTCCAGTATCTCCCCAGTTAACCATTGACGTTGCCAAACTGCAAAGTCTGCATATTGGATGGGTAATTCTGGTAAATTTGTAGAGACGCGACATATTGTATCTTGATAAAAGGCAGATAATTCTTGAAAAAACACTCCCATTGAGCAACCATCTGTGATGATGTGGTGCATGACTAATATCAGCACATGGGATTCTGAATCAAGGTGTAGTAAAGTAGTTCGTAACAAAGAATCATTGCTAAGGTCAAAAGGTTTCCTTGCTTCATTGCTAATAATTTGTTGTAACTCTGCTTCTGATAAACCTTGGAAGTCAATTACTGGTAAAGGTACCCTTAAGCTAGGGTTAATCTGTTGTAAGGGTTTTCCTTCTACAGTCGGAAAACTTGTTCGTAAAGCTTCGTGACGAAGGACAATTTCATTAATACTTTTCTCCAAAGCAGGGATATTTAGCTTCCCTGTAATTTGCACTTGGAAACTTTCATTGTAAAAAGGGTTGTTACTATCTAATTGATAGCTAAACCACATCCTTTGCTGGCTGAAGGATAAAGGTAAGTCTCCTTTTCGGGGAACAGCTACTATTGCTGTGTTTGAGGATTCTTTAGCAATATGAGCTTCTTGGAGAAAAGCCAGGATTTCTGTTTTTCGCTCGATTAATTCTTGTTTCAGGGTTGATGTCATTACTCCCTTGGGAGAACGATAACGCAACTGTTGATCTTCAACCCAGACATTAATTCCTAAACCTTTTAAGTTAGATAAAAATTTAACTATAGTCATTAGTTGTTAGTTGTTAGTTGTTATCTCTGTTTATCTCTTTCCTCTGCGTCCTTTGCACGGTAATTGCTACAACAACGCAGGGAACCTCCGCAACGCAGTGCCTTGTCTGTGAGGTTTTTTTAATCAATAATTAATCATAAAGAAGGGAGAAATTTTTGTAGGGAAGGCAAAACGCGGTGTGTATTCTCCTCATCGTTACGAACTTAGTTATAACGCATCCTAAAAACACCATTATTTTAATATGTTAATGGTATTTATATACATTTATTCCAGTTTTATCACCTATAAAATACCTTCTTCATACTCTTCTTCATTATCATTAATAGAAGTAATATCTATATTTTTTGTTGTAGTTTGTAGAACCTCAAAACTCTCAGCTAAGCCGGTTACTGTAGGAAATTCAAATAAAAGATTTAGAGATAATTCTAGTTTAAAAGCATCCCGCAATCGAGAAATTAACTGGGTAGCAGACAAGGAATTTCCACCCAACTCAAAAAAGTTGTCATCAATCCCTACTCGGTCTATTTTTAAAATTTCAACGAACAGACTAGCGATTGCTTCCTCCACAGAAGTACGAGGAGCAACAAATTCTATTTCTAAGTTTGGACGTTGGCGTTTTTGTCGGTATAAAATTTCTTTAAGTATAATTTCAGGACTATATAATTGTTTGCCAATACGTTCCAAAACAACTATTTCCGAGTCAGCCTGTAGCTCTGAAGAATTTATAGTTTTACTTTGAAAAGAATTATTCTGCTGAAAATCTTGTGGAGATGCAGTTTCGACTTGAGTGGGATTAAAAATTAAGCCAGTCAAAGCAGTGGATGAAAATTGAAATAACCAGCCAGCATTCTTTTCCTCGTTATATTCATCCTGCTTACATTTCTCGCTAATACCTTCAAGAAATAACAAAGCAGGTTTATTTTTCTGAGTTGCTTGATATAAAATATTAACTTTACTCAATCCCCGATGTTGCGCTATTTCCCCCAAATAGGAAAGCATCCGATGCTCTACACCTCGACCAAGTACCCGACAACTAAGTAAAAAAGTATCTACATTTAGCACCTCATCATTAGATGAAAACAACAGTAAACCAACTTTACCATAATCCCCAAATCTGTCTTTAACACTAACAACTCGACATTCTAAAACACCAGAATCACAAAGTTGTTGAATCTCACCTTCTGACCGTCGAATAGTAGTAAAGTTAAACTGATTAGTACGTTGAGTTAATTGAGAAACCCTTGATAAATCTTCCAGTTTCATCTGGTTAATCTCAATTTCTAAACCTAGCCTAGCGAGAAAATCATTAAAAGTAAGTGAATCTTGATGTAAACGCTGACGCTGGACATTTTGCTGATAAAGTTCAGTCCTTTTCTTATCCTCTTTAGTTACTTGTATCTGGTCAAATGCCCAAATATGCTGGAGAAATCGAGGAATTTGCTGACATTCTTCTGGAAGTTGTAGGGTTAAAACCTGGGGACAATTAGCCTTAACTTCCCCACACTCGACCGGGTTATCATCAATAAATATAAAACTATCCAAACCTAAATTAAGTTCCGCAGCCAGGGATTGCAAATTCTCTGACTTAGGTTGCCAATTAATCCGCCAATTTACCAAATGATGCTTATTTAATAACATATCTGGATGTTGTTCAAACACCGCAAAAACATCATTTTCTTGATTCTTGCTGCACAAACAAATCAGCTTTCCTGATTCCTGCTGGTTGATAATAAATTGTTGTAACGCTTCATATGGAGGGCTAATCTTCACCCCAGTTGCACCATCTTCACCACAAACTCCACTCCATAAAGTATTATCGCAATCAAGGACAATCACTTTATAAGGTAAACTTTGCAAAGCATAGATTTTTCTTGCCAACATTGTACCCAAGGCACAAAAAAAAGATTGAGTATAAGGAATTTTTCCTTCTTCTTCCCCGTAAGGGTCATAATAATCTACAACTGGATAAGTCGCATTCAACTCTTCAGATGTCACCACATACACATTGCTGATGTTGTTTAATTCAGCTATCAACTCAGCTTGGGTATCTCGGTATAATTGCACCCGATTGCTATCTACAAGTACTTGGGGAGAAGACGGACAAATACAAACTAGATAAGGAATTTTGCAAGCTTGTGTAGCACCTTGCATAGCCAACAAGAATTCCTCTACGCTGTCCTTAAAAGTTTCCTCATCTTGGTACCAGTCCTCAAATCGTATCAGAATTATATTTACGCCTTGCTCATTCTGTGATATGATACTTTTTTGATTAAGTAACTGTTGGAATATTTGATTATAAGGGGCAAACTCAATTAAACAGGAGATTCCTATTTCTTGCATCCAAAAGTCAAGAGAATCCTTTACAGGCTCACTGGTAAAGGATGCGGCAATGGCAAGCTTCTCAATTATTTTGTCCTTTCCCGCTTGAGACATCTTTCCTAGGGAGGATTGTCCGACTTCTGGTAAGTCTTTTGCTTTATTTGTTAATCCTGTTGTCAACATTAAGAATCCTGTTCTGTATAAAGTTTTATATCGCTGAACTATCTCCGAGGTTTTCAAATAATTACATTATTATTAACTCATCTCACTATTTAGAGCCGTGAGAAGAGTTCAAGGATAGACAATGTACCTAAACGGGACACGGTACGTAAATGCGAACTTGTCCTACTTAATGACCATAGAAGCAACTTTCCTCCCATATCTAAAACTCACAGGTCTTCCCTGTTGCCTCCTTGTGAGAAGTTAAAGTCGTATTTGATTTATCTCTTAGTAATATTACCTCTTTTTATTTTTTTGTCTGTTTCCTTTAATACTAATAATTTTATATAAAAAAATTACTTGATTTTGGAGAGTGAAAAAATTGGGATTGGGTGATGCAGGATATGTTGGGATTAATGCCAAACCTTCCCAACTTATAATTTATCAACTAAAAGTAGTACTTCTGGACATTAGCTGTTATTATTATTCTCATGAAAGTATAATCAGTCCTTGATTTGGTTCCAGGCAAGCTACCCTACACCTTAACAACTATCCAAGAATTTGCATATAATTTGTCGTATAAATAACAACTCAAAGTTCAACCTTAGCTTTACTTTATAACCTGCGTTCCTGTTAAAGTTAAGTCAAAAGGCTTTATAGACATTTGAATCTCATCAAAATATCCAATATCTACAGCTTGCTCAAACCAAGTTTACTACTGCTTGATTAAACGCGAACAAGAAAAATTTGAATAGAGGGTCAAAGCAGTTGAAACAGACTTTGAATATCCTACAAATTGCACGCAGATCGAAATCACCCCCTAGAGTTTTTCTGTCAATAAATTTTAGCCAATATTTACAATAATTTGGATTACTTAACACATCACTAAGAACAGTGAAGAAGACAAACGAGGTTTAGAAATTGTCAAAATTAGCCTTGGTTTAAAACATCCTCAAACGCTACAATTAATTACTGCGATGATAAATTTTTCCCGTATCTGTGGCGAATGCGATACAGTAGATTTTCTCATACAACGCTGCCATGTCAACATGGAAATTAGTTACTTTCAAGAAATATCTGCTGTTGCTGACAGACTTAATAAAATTGGTTACTTACTATACCAACATGGAAACTATGCTTCTTCAGAAAAATTATTAAAGCAAGCGCTAAAGACTAATTGTAAAATACTCAGCAAACACCATCCTCAGACAGCCGAAAGTTTCCACAATTTAGGACTAATTTACAAATCTCAAAGACGATATGATACCGCAGAAGCTTGTTTAAAAAAAGCGCTGCAAATTCGTTCTCAAATGCTTGGAAAGCAACATCCTATCACAGCTAACAGCTTGAATAGTCTAGGTGCATTATACTGCTGCATAGGAAAATATCAACAAGCCGAACCTCTTTTTGAGCAAGCATTAGAAATCTGCCAAAACAACTTTGGAGAAATGCATCCTCACACGGCTACAACTTTAAATAATTTGGCACAAATGTACTTTTGTCAAGGGTTTACAGTCAAAGCCGAACCGATTTTTCAACAAGCATTAGATATTTGTCTTTCAGTGTTAGGGAAAGAACATCCTTATACGAAGACTGTGGAAAGCAATTTGAATCGATTGCATAATGGAGAAGATAAGATAGTTGAGGAATTTAACTAAATTTCAAAAACATCAACAAATATTTGTTTATCTCCTCGTAAACGGCGATCGCTAGGAGAATCGTAAAATATCATCAAGCTATTTTGTTCTCCCCAACAAGGATATAATGCTAAACCTTCAGCATGATCGGAACCAATGGTAAAAGGTAAGTCAAATAAAGGAAACAAGCTATCCTCGTGCTGTTGATGAATATCATCGCTGTTACTGGAATTATTGACAGCATTTTTCCAGCGAAATACCTCCATTTCTCCTTCTAAAGCCATCGTCGGTCCTGCTAAAATAATCAAATCTGAATCTTGTAAACATAATTCTCGTATTCCCAAACCATTCAAATCGAGAAAATGCTTTTTGTATTTTCTTCCTTCGTCGGTGATTTCTTCAAGCACGAGAACACCAGGTTCGGATTCTGCAATCTGTATTTCTAAAATTACAGCTAATCCCCGTAATACAGGTCCTCGTAATCCTAAAAACAACCGATTATTACTTGCTACCGCTAAACCTTCAACATCCAAACCGTTATCTTTAGAAGGTATTTTTGCCGTAATAAATGGCTGTAAATGTACGTCTTCTTTTAACACTTC
This sequence comes from Plectonema cf. radiosum LEGE 06105, assembly GCF_015207665.1. Taxonomy (GTDB): domain Bacteria; phylum Cyanobacteriota; class Cyanobacteriia; order Cyanobacteriales; family Nostocaceae; genus Rivularia; species Rivularia radiosa_A. Next base: position 96,708 of record NZ_JADEWL010000001.1, on the reverse strand, counting down.
AAATAACAAATTACGTTCGTCGATTTTCTGCAAACAAGCTGCGGTTTTGGTTTCTCCTTCAACAGGAACATAAGATTTAATTAATTCACCATTAATAACAGGAATTTTTGCCAAAATAAAACGATTCAAGTCAGTAGTAACAGTCGCAAGTCTTTCTAAATCAGTTATCTTATCTTTACCTTTGGGTTTCTTTCGTTTAGTGCTATGAGAACCAGTCAACCACAGATAACCATCCCTAAAATCCATACCTTCAATATCAATTTCATCGTCATCAAATAAATCTATGTAATCCTTTAACAAAAACCGTTGATGTTTACCATAAAAATGACAATCGATAGGAGAAAGACGCTCAATTCCAACCATTTCATCAGAACCAACCCACAGACTACCATCATCACTAAAAGTCCCAGCAGAAATATCGCTAATAATATCGCTAGCATTCTGCTCGAAATGCAGTAAAACGCGAGTTAATAAAAAATATTCTAGTTGTGACATAATGCTTTTTGTATTTAAGATACTTTAACAAACTTTATCATTTATAAACATCATCTCATGACTAGCTTAAAGAATTATTATGAATAATAGTAATTGAGAATATTAAATCCGTTGGCATCGGAATTATGGAATTATGTATTTGTGAACGCAGAGGCACGCAAAGGAAGCGCCGAGGTAGCTAGAGTTTTTTGATTATGCAATTGTCTCGTGAGGAATTACTTGTAAAATTTAGATAGTAATAGGGTTAAGAAACAATCTATATTTTTAATTATAATATGCAAACAATTGATAAATCCGCAAAAAAAGCTTGGGCTAAAGCTTTAGAAAAACCCGCGACGGAATTTCCCTTAACTCCATTATCAATAATTGATGGTGAAATACCCGCAAGTTTAAATGGTACCCTTTACCGCAACGGACCAGGAAGATTGGAACGTGGGGGTATTTCTGTTGGACACTGGTTTGATGGGGATGGTGCAATTCTGGCGGTGCATTTGAGAGAGAATAATGCATCAGCTGTTTACCGTTATGTACAAACCGAGGAATTTAAACAAGAAGCGAGTGCGGGTAAATTGCTTTACGGTAATTATGGGATGACAGCACCGGGAGCAATTTGGAATCAGTGGTTAAAACCGATTAAAAATGCGGCAAATACTTCGGTATTAGCGCTACCTGATAAACTTTTAGCATTGTGGGAAGGTGACAACCCCCACGCACTTGATTTAGAGAATCTCGATACTTTTGGGAAAGATGATTTAGGCGGATTGGATAATGGTTTAGCATATTCTGCACATCCGAAAGTTGATTCTCAGACAGGAGAAATTTTTAATTTTGGGATTTCACCTGGATTAAATGCAACTCTTAATATTTATAAAAGTGATGCTACAGGAAGAATTCTCAAAAAAGTAGCACATCAAATTGATGGAGTACCTTTAGTACATGATTTTGTTTTAGCAGGAGGATATTTAATCTTTTTTATTCCTCCAGTGCGGTTAAATTTATTGATGCCAGCAATAGGATTAAGTTGCTATAGTGATGCCTTAGAATGGCAACCAAGTAAAGGAACTCAAATTTTAATTATTGACCGTGATACTTTAAATATTATCAGTCGTGGTGAAACAGAATCTTGGTTTCAATGGCATTTTTCTAATGGTTATGTAGATAATAGTGGCGCAGTCATTGTTGATATCGCTAGTTATCAAGACTTTCAAACTAATCAATATCTCAAAGAAGTTGCCACAGGTGAAACTCATACTGCGGCAAAAAGTAGCTTAACGCGAGTAACTTTAAATCCGCAAACTGGTAAATTAAATAATATAGAAAGATTATTTGATAGACATTGCGAATTTCCCATCGTACCGCAGCAAAATGTCGGGAAATATTCTCGATATACCTATCTTTCTACAGTTAAGGAAGGTACATATATTAGTCAAGAGATATTAAATAGTATTGCTTGCTTTAACCATCAAACTGATACTTTGATAGAAGCAAACTTTGGTGATAATCTCTATCCTTCCGAACCAATTTACGCACAAGGTTGGATTTTAACAGTTGTCTATGATGGTAATTCTGATAGTAGTGAAGTATGGATATTTGATGCTGATTATTTAGATAAACCACCCGTTTGTAAATTGAGTTTACCCAGCGTCATTCCTCCCGGTTTTCACGGTAGTTGGAAAGATGGTTGAATAATAATGTAGAGACGTTGCATTACAACCTCTTATTTGATTTTATTGTTGCAACTGCATAAGTTGAAAACGCTGGTATCTAGTAATTCCTATGGTATTAGTGAGAAAAAAACTATCATGTCAGAACCAATTTACTCAGGTGATCCGAATAAACCTTACATTGCTCTCACTTTCGACGACGGCCCCTATGAAATAACCCGAAAACTGCTTGATGTACTCCGCAAACACGACGTTAAAGCCACTTTTTTTTGCATTGCTCCACGTATTCTAGAGCTTCCCGAAATTGTCCAGCAGACCTATAAAGAAGGTCATCTGATCGCAAACCATTCTAATGATAATCAAAGTCTTCGGACGTTGGATGATAATACAATTCTCAATAAATTACGCGATACTAACGAAGTAATTAAACAAGTAACCGGATATACCCCCAAATATTTTCGTCCCCCGATGGGTGAACCTCCTTTTGGGGATAACAGAGGTGACGATCGCAACCGAGTAACTAAATTAGCAGAAACTCTTGGACTCACTCATATTCACTGGTCAGATGGTGGTGATACGAAAGATTGGGAAAGTCCTGGAGTAGGCTCAATTGTTGAAAGTTTGCTATCTGCTAAAAATGGTTCGATTATTCTGTGTCACGATTTACCTGGGGAGGGGAACAAACCACGGGGAGAGGATACAGTCAAAGCAGTTGATATTGCTATTCCCCAACTAAAACAACGAGGGCTGAGTTTTGTCACTATTGAACAACTCCTATCGTCTACAACACAACCTCCTCAGCGAAAATGTCCGCCAAATTCTCAAATTTACGAAGTACAATCTGGTGATGATTTATCAAAAATAGCCGAAAAATTTTATGGAGATGGCAGCGAACAATCGTGGAGGAAAATTTATGAAGCGAATAAAGATTTAATTAGCGTACCTGAACAAATTGAACCGGGATGGAAGCTTTGTATTCCTCAATAAATGATTTAGGTAACTGTAGAAATTTAAATTCCCCCATCTTAGAAGTCCGAGTAAAGTGGGGGTAAAACGAAGATGTCGGAACTGGTGAATACAAAATTATTGCACTTTCGCCAGTTTCACTAAGTTTAAGGGATAATCTCTTTGAGGGTAAAATCAACCCAAATCACTCCCACATCTCGATTGCTGGATTTTTGAGCCAAGTCTTGACCTATTTTTTGCGGAATTGGTTGAGGTAGCTGCTCCCACCAGGGTTTATCGCTTTTGTAACCAATCTGGAACATTACCGAGTTTGTACCAAAGTAATCGGCAAAATCTATCATTTCATTCAAAAATTCTTCGTAACTGGAGAATTTCTGAGTATCATCAATAAAGATAATATCGCCCCGGTAAGTAGGGGGTAGTTGAAATTTATCATAGTGCTTGAGAAAAAGTTGATAGCTATGATTGTATGATTTTACTTTCTCTTCCCAAACTTTCGCCAGTTCGTCTGTGACTGGTTCATTTTTACAGCCATCGCATTTGCTCCGATACCACTCTACATCAACACCAAACCCGATGATACTTGGATGATGTCCATACTGTTGGAAGGTTGCGTCAATTAGAAGCCCAATATCAGCAAAGCCCGATTCAACTTGTAAAAAAACTTGAATTCCCTGGCTATCAAAATAACTAAAATAGTTTTCGTACTTATCTTCCTCTGAAAAACGAATTTTTCCATTATCATCATCATACTTGCCAGCAGGATTTGGGAAACCCATTTTCATACCGCTATTTGTATCATCGAAAATAATTTCTCCAATTCCCCAGACAGCTACTGGAGTGGAACCGGAGAAGTATCCAGTCATAGTTTTCATAGCTTTATCCCAATATTCTGGTTGAGGAAACGGCTCAATCCCGTAGGGGGATGAACGTACACCTGTCCACTTAATATTTGAAACACTAGACATTTTTCTCTTCTCCAAGTGCAGTAAATCAAATTACATCAGATAAATAGTTGCAAACTCTTTGTTCTTATGCACTTTAATCAATTTGAGCATTCAATTAACGTTAGTTCGATCTGGACTTCTCCAGAACTGTTCCTACAAGAAAGAAGTTGGCAAACTTTGATTTTTTGTGGGTTTAGAAGTCGGGTTTTTATCAAGATTGTCTGGTACTGCGGAAAAACCCGACTTCTGCGATCGCTGTCGAATTCACGTTCAATTACACAGATAGCGATCGCTCTGACTAACCCCAGAATTGTTCTTCAGATAATCACCAGCCCAATCACAACCTAACTTAAGTAGCTCATCTACACTTAAATCTTGCTGAATATTCCACAAAATCACGCTTTTGTCGCGACTCCCTGAGAGAAGCGTCTTACCATCGCGGCTAAAACTGATACTTGAAACTTCATCCTTATGCAAATCCAGGTTTTTTTGCAAAGTACCATCTTGCTTCCAAAGTTTTACTGTTCCATTCTCACTAGCTGTGGCAATCGTATTACCTTGAGGGTTAAAAATGACTTTTTTGACTTTACTACCTTTACCCTCAACTAGTATAGTTTTTTGCAAAATACCGTTTCGCTTCCAGAGTTTAACTGTTCCGTCTTCACTTGCTGTGGCAATTATTTTACTATCGGGACTAATTGCAACTCCGTAAACTTCCCCATCATGTACATTTATGTTGTTTACCAAAGTACCATCTGGCTTCCATAATTTCACTGTACCGTCTTTACTAGCTGAAGCAATCAGTTGTTGGTCATCACTGAAACTTACATCCCAAACCCGACTACTATGACCTCGGAGAGTGTTCTGTGATATAATCTTCTTCAGCGTGCCGTCAAGTTCCCACAGTTTCACGGTTGCATCGTCACCCGCAGCTATAATCATTTTGCCATCTGGACTAAAAGCAACTGTGCGAAACGCATCATGTTTATTAACTTCATTTAAATCTTGAAGCCATGTACCATCTTGCTTCCAAAGCTTCACCATTCCTTCCCCACCAGCAGAGGCAATTATTTGACTGTCGGGGCTAAAAGTAACTGCAAAAACCCGATCGCTATGTCCTTCGAGTATTTTCAATAAATTTCCATGTTTATCCCACAGTTTGACTTTCTTGTCCCCATCTGCTGTAGCAATGAATGTACCGTCTGGACTGATGGAAACTCCGTAAACAGAACTGCTAAATCCAGAGAGAGTTTTTAGTGATGTGCCATCAAGTTTCCAGAGTTTAACCGTTTTATCTTCACTAGCGGAAGCAATTATATTACCTTGAGGGCTGAAAGCAACACCGTGAACTTCACCATTATGTCCGAAAAAGGTGTGTAATAAAATACCGTTTGGGTTCCAAATTTTTACGGTTGCGTCATCACTGACTGAGGCAATGATTTTACTATCGGGGCTAAAAGCCACTCCTCTAACCGCAGCACTATGTCCTTCAAATGTTTTGAGCAATTTACCGTCGCTGACTCGCCAAAGTTTTACAGTTTTGTCGTCAGCAGATGTAGCAATGATTTTGCCATCGGGGCTGAAAGCTACTTTGTAAACCTCACCTTTTTCCTTATTTACTTCTAAGATTCTTTGCAAGCTGCCATCAAGTTTCCAAAGTTGAACTGTCCCATCCCAACCTCCGGAGGCAATCATTTTGCCATCGGGGCTGAAAGCTATTGTCGTCTGTTGACGAAAATCTCCATCTGGAATTATGGTTTTTAGCAATGTGCCATCAAACTTCCAGATTTTAACTGTTCCATCCCAACTTGCTGATGCAATCAACTTACCGTTGGGACTGATAGTAACTCCTTTAACCGCATCTTTGTGACCTGGGATTGTTTTAAATAATGTACCGTCTTGCTTCCAGAGTTTGATAGTCTTATCCTCACCACCTGATGCAATTATTTGACCATCGTGACTAAAAGCAACTGCATAAACCTGAGCATCATGCCCTTCGAGTGTTTTCAATAGCTTGCCATCTGGGTACCAAAGTTTGACAGTGTTATCCTGGCTTGCAGTGGCAATTATGGTACCTTGAGGACTGATTGCAACTGCGTCAACTGAACCCTTATGACCTAACAAACGGTTGTACTCTTTAATGTTGTAAAGCATATTTTGTAGCGCTTTGACAACCGTTGTCTGCGTATCTGCTTCTACCCAAGATAATTTCAATCGTTTGCATTGTTGCCCTGCCCTTATTGCTGCTGTCAGTCCCTGCAACTGTTGATTTGAGCTTAAATACGCTTGGGAAGATGCACTCAGAGCCTTAATCTCATTATTTACTGAATTCTGCCATTGCCACCAAGCCACTCCAGCCAAACTCGACGCCAACAGTAAACCAATAGACAATCCCCAAATCGTTAATTTTCGCCTGTTCTTTTGGATTTTAATTGTGCGATCGCGCAGTTCCACACTCAACCCAATAAAACTCCTCTCCACAGCACTCAATTCTACAAAGCGTTTACTCTGCCAATCTTGTGCTTCTACAAGTGGCTTTCCTCTTAAGAGCGCTCCTTCATCACAACCACTACTCTCCCAATTACGCATTGCTGAACGCAACTGTTCTTGCCAATGACGAAAATCCCTGTCTAATTGCATCCACAAATTGAGTTGCAGCCAATTTTTAATTAGCGCTTCATGGACAATTTCCACGGTTTCCCAGCCAGTTTTCTCATCTCTTCCTGTGACTACTAAACGAGCATTCCCTAAGCGAGTTACCAAATCCCAATTTTCTTCACCCACTTCTTTGCGAGTAGCAACACGACGGGTATCTTCTGTCCCTTGTCCTGGATATACTAATTGAATAAAAATCCGCTGCGCTCTTTCTTTTTCCTCAAAATTGAGTTGATTATATACTTGATCGGCATAACGAGCTAATGCTGCTTCTACTCCGCCAATTTCATCGTAAGCAGCATGAGTTAACTGGGCCGAAAGCTGTTTTTCCCACAGTTGAGTCAAAGCAAACTCCAGTAAGGGTAAATATCCTGGTTCGGTACTTACCGCAGAAATAATACGTTCTGTTAATCCCTCTTCAATTCTTACCCCCAACAACTTAGCAGGCTTTTCTACCACCGCTTGCAGTTCTTCGTCCGTCATCGGAGCCAGTTTTAAGTCTGCATATTGCAAAGCATCAGCGAAAGGACGATAAGACAAAGCAAGTCCTAAAAAGTCTGCCCTGAGAGTGATGACAAAACTAAAATTAGGACAATGATTAATTACTTCTAGTAATCTATCCAAGAAGGCTTTACGTTCTTGTGAGTTTCGACAAAGAGTATAAAGTTCTTCAAATTGGTCTGCGACTAACAATAAACGTTGTTGAGGACTTTCAAATAGAATATCATCCACCACATCGAGTAGGTAATTTTGGCAGTTTTGCAAGTTCGTGGCAAGATTTCTAATTTCCTGCAATCGTTGAGTGCGATGATGATTGTCAGCTTGTTTGTGTGAAATAATCGCAGTTGCAAGATTAAACAAAGGTCTTGAACCCGGACGAAAATCAAGAATATGCCATTCTCCAGTATCCCGCAGATGCTTGACCAAACCAGCAAACACCACACTAGATTTACCACTACCACTAGAACCAATCACCGCAACCAAAGGTTGATTTCGTACTGCATTTAGCAACATCTGGGTGAAGGTTTCCCGTCCAAAAAAGAACTGTGCATCAACTTCGCGAAAACTGAACAAACCGCGATATGGACTAATTTTACTAGGACGACGACCTAAATCCAACCAATTTAATGGATTTGTACTGGGATTTTGACAAATTACAGGCAACCAAGAAGCAGCAGGAAATTCATTTTCTAATCCTTGTAGTTTTCTGCGTGCAAGTTTTACTGCTAAATATAAAGAAAATTTTTCAATCGCAAAAAATTCGAGAAAATACTCAAAAAACTTTTGAGCAACCAGATTTGGTACTGGTTCCCGCATCACAATAACTGTAGGGATATGCAATAGAAGTAATTGATCTGCCAATCCCAAACCATCACAGGAATTAAATATTGCTAATTTTAAACCTTTTTCAATTGCTTGTTTAAGGGCTTCTTCTAACTGTTCAATAGTTAAACTATTGTTGTTATCCTTATCATTAATATAAATTCGCCCGGTTTTTCCTTCAGTTTGACTATGACCTGCAAAAAAGAGAATATCCCAACCTTGAGAATCCCAAAGATAGTTATTAAATATAGTCCGTGAAGGTTGAACAAGAAACTCAACTTCTGCATCTTTTAAGCTTTCTAAAAATCTGGTTTCTGCTTCCAAATTAATACCTTGACTATTCCCTAAAACTGCTAAGATTCTCACTTTTTGTCTGGGGAATTTTGACTGTTTTGAGTTTGCGATCCGTTGATATTCCAGTTGAGAAAGAGCAATTGCCGAATCAGGATAATCATCAACAAAATCCCAGCAATGCCAAGGTAATCGTCGTAGTAATATATTATTAGTTTCAATAATTACTTGTATTTCTTCTGTTGAGTTTAATGCCGATCGCAGTTTCCGATCAATGTTGAGAAAGTCTACAGATTTTAGCCAATCATTTAGAGATATTTCTAATTTTTGACTTAACTGATTAAAATCGGTATCCGAAACATTAGTAATACCAGCGGCATCAATTTCTATTTCGTCATCTTCATCCATTGAACGTGAAGGCAGACGATTACACAAGGTTTGATAACCCATCTGCCAATTTTGATACAGTATAATTATTTCTGTTGCTGGAGGTAAGGAAGCTACAAATTTTTCTGGAAGAGGATTACCTACTTCCCATAATTGAGCAGTTACTTGCTTAAATCCTTGTTCCAAGTCACCATATCCCAGATTGATGACAACTAATTTACTCATGTAAATGCTTACCTATTAAAAGCAAAAAGATGATGTAGAAACTTACGCACAATAATGGCTCTTTAATGTAAATCTACCATCGGATTATTGTTATTTCTGATGATTGATTAAGCTCCATCTGCGATAATACAGAACAAAAGGCATATTCTTCTGAAGGGCAGACAAGCAAGACACTCAACAGGAAAAATTTTTTCATCGTCATGAATGTCAGAGTTTTTCTCACTACTCACTACTGCCTACTCACTTACAAGTCAGAAGCGGGAAAAGCCAGATTTAACTTTGGTTATCGAACGTTGATATTTACTAATGACTCATTTCATCGTCTTTCCCCAACTCTATTCCCGATTTCTCTACATATCGCAAAAACCGAGGTGTAACCGTGGAGAAAAGTACTAGCACCAACTGGACCGATTTCACCTCCACAGAAAAATCCTCCCACGGGTATATCTTTGATATAACGCCGAAATAATGTAGAATCAAAATTAGGCTTTCGATAAAGTCCTTGACCTCTACCCAAACAGGAAAACATTAAAGCACCCACAGGTGATGGATCTGAAATTTTTTCTTCTCGATATCTTTTGAGCAAAAATTCTAAATCTTGAGCGGAAGTTTGAGCGTCACGCAGGTGAAATTGTAGTCTTTGTCCGGGACGCAGGTAATCACCAACGGCGATCGCACCAGTTGTTGGATCTACTCCCAAAATATTACGAATTAAAAAGTCTCCTGGATGTAAATCTTGTTTAAATTCGTCCATCGCTACACCCACGAACAAAGAGTTTTGAGCGAGGATTTTTTCTTCTTCACTTAAACTCGCAATCAAATCGCGCAACAAAATTAATGGCACTTGTTCGTCAAGTTCTAAAATTATGTTGCGATCGCACTGGCTAATTTGGTAGGGAATACCAATTGGACGACAACCTTGAGCGACAATTGGATCTAATTTAATGTTGCCAGCTAAAGCTACTCCTACGGTACCCTGATGATAAAGTTTATTGTTGCAAAATAAGGCGATATTATTTCCCATTCCACCACCGCTTGCTTGTCCTCCGACGGTGACAGAACCAGGATAAGCAAAGTCTAAACCTTTTAACAAGTCATTGATACCACTTGCGAAGTTGCTTGAAAGCAAAATAAATTGAGGTGTAGGGTTTGGTGGTAAACCGATTAAATCTATCCAAGCATCGGGCGAACTGTCTAAATCCGGCAACTCTTCAGCAATAATATGAAACGGACGAATGTTTACCGATGGTAAACAGGCTAAAGTGAGCGATAAACCCGCTTGTGCTTCCAATTCTTGAGCTTGTCCCCAACCGTTTGTACCCACAATACCATCTCCACTACAGCCAATTAATACGGGTACGTTTAGTTGCTGTGCAAGTAAAGGCAAAAGTCGCGAATACTCACTTGTAAAAGCAGACGAGATGAACACTAGTCCTAAATTTGGTTTTGCCGATAATTTGATTAAAGCTTCTTCTACAACTTCAGAAATTGCTGCTTCCAGAGAAGGGCGGGTTGACAAGACGTTTATCCACTGCATTTTATCTACCATGAGTTTAAAAATTGTTATATTTTGATGCTTTGAGGAATCATACTTTTTATTTTTATTTCTCTTCTATGCCCAGGAACCTTAACTGCATCTTACAATAATTGACTGTTTCGGTGGATTTATTCGGAAACTGGGTATGAAAACTTTGCAAAAATCTTCAAAATCTTAAAAGTTTAAGTTGGAGGCACCATACATCAGAATATTCGCGGTATTTTGATAGTGCCGCTTGACTACATCGCCTTTACTGACGCGCAAAGGTAGGTAAAATGATTAATACCGTCAAACTGTCTTTGCCAAACTTTTTCTATACTTGTATTAAGAACCGTCTAACACAATAAAAGCCATGAGCGATATCAAAGATAAAATCCAAGAAGAACTCCAAGAAGCTCGCGCTGTTTGCGATACTTCAGGAAGCAACTCCGCAGAGTGCGCTGCTGCTTGGGATGCAGTAGAAGAATTACAAGCAGAAGCTTCTCATCAGCGTCAATCTAAGCCCAAAAACTCCTTAGAGAAGTACTGTGATGAAAACCCTGAAGCTGATGAGTGCAGAGTTTACGACGACTAAAAATTAAGTTCGTCATTGATGTATATTTCTTTTCCCACCCAAGCAACCAGATTCGCCCTCATGCTTTAGATAATCGTTTTTAAACTCACAAAAGTTTGAAATCTCATTGCGATCGCAATTTTATCCCCCATAAATCAGCATGAGGAGCGCAAGGGTACTATTTCCTCTCAAAACAACCCAAAGGAATTAGCAACTTGGGATAGTCAGCGGTACACCGCCGTTGTAGGGCGGTGCCTGCGCTGACGGGCTAGTTTTTTAGCTCTCCCTGAACTTGGCACGAATCAAGCTTTTCATTGTGTAGCAGATTCATTTTGTTACAGACAAACTCGACTGTGAAACCAAATAACCCACAGATGACAATTGCCGGATCAAAATCATCAATTGCTCAAAATACTCACAATATTTTAGATACTTTACTTTTAAATATTGGCTTTCTTGGTTAAAGTCTTAAATTGTATACAGTGAATAATTATGAATGATGTTTGGTTTCGCCCGTTAGTTTGGATGGACTACCGTTTGGCGGTTTTATTTACGGTGTTGATTCCTTTAGTTTTACTTATTTGGGCATTCGTTGAAAAAGCTGAAGCAATGCAACGTCTATTGACTATTTATTGGCGAGTCTCAAGTTTACTTGCAATTACAGTTTATTTGATGATTGGTGGTTTTGGGGTCAGCTTTCTTTCATCTTTAATGGCGCGTATCTTGATCCCACTTGCATTATGGTTCTGGATAGACTTGAATGATGAAATTCAGTACGGTTCCGAGGGAGCATTAAAATTTGTTTTTACCTCTTGGCGTTGGGCTACAAGCATTTATTGTATTTTAGGAGCGCTTGCAACCATTCCATTCCTAGGTTGTGCTTTTTCCGAAACGGTTCTCCAGTCTTCTTACTGCAAAGTTTGGCTGGAAGCACCATTATTATTCAAAGAGTATTTCCATCCCAACACCAATACCGGATTATTAGGCTTTCTAGGTATTATTGGCTTAGTTTTCTACGTTCTTTGCTTGATTTATTTCGTAGCCGTCAAGCTCGGCAAGCAAGGACGTTCTGCTGCACCGCAGTAGAAGAGATGGGGAGATGGGGAAACAGTTGACAGTTGACAGTTGACAGTGCCTCTCTCGAAAAGCTATCAACCACTAACTCCTAACTCCTCACTCCTCACTCCTCACTCCTCACTCCTAACTCCTCACTCCTAACTCCTCACTCCTAACTCCTAACTCCTCACAATTCCCATGAACAATCCAATTAATAAACGACTTGAACAATACACGACTAAACGTCCTCAAGAAGTCTTACTTGTAACGGTGGAAATAAACGGTGAACGAGACGAAGTTGCTATTTTTAAAGGCTTTTCTAGTTCTTTAATGCGTCCAACTGCTTTCGATCCCGATGTTCCCGTCATACCCCAACAGGCAAATATTATTAGTATCGACCGTTTAAAAAGTCCTTATAATCCAGACTCACCTCAATATATCGAACAAGGACTTTCCATAGAAAAGATGCAAAGCTTACTCGCACAAGTCAATGTGTAAAAAATTTAAAATTCTTTAGGTAAATTGAAAATTTCCACTTATATATTATATTTATATTATATTTATGTTTATACAAGAGATAATACCCCTCTTATGGGTTGATATATTACCCAAAATGTCTTAAAGAAAATGTCACCGTTCTTTGTCTAATTTCCGTCTGTTTTCAATTGATTTTGCTCAAAAACTAACCTATAGCTAGACAATACAACCATAATAGACTTGCAAAATTAGGATTCTTTGCAAAAAAAACAAAGTCTCTTTTACGCAAAATGACGAAATTATGGTAAGTTAATAAAAATAAACATAAGAAATCCAAATAAATAAATATATCTTTTTGGAGCCAGTTTAAGGTAACTTTTTAATCTTAATAGCATTAACAGATATAAGAATTACAGCAGGCGCATATATCGATTTTGCGTTTGATGTGAAAGTTGTTAAAGAATTTTGCCCGAATGCAGCTGGCCCTTGTGGTATTTAGCCAAATCGGAAGCTATCGTAAATCCTTACTCTTCTAATTTCCCCATTATGAACACAGCGGTGAGTCTACTAACGAAAGATGCTCCTCAAGCTCAAAAAGTAGAATTAAAAAAACAAATTAATCGTCAAATGATTGCGATTCTCGACTTTGGTTCTCAGTATTCCGAACTAATTGCTCGTAGAATCCGCGAAACTCAAGTATATTCCGAAGTTATTTCCTATCGCACCACAGCCGAACAGCTTCGTCAACTTAATCCTAAAGGAATCATTCTTTCAGGTGGACCGAGTTCGGTTTATGATGCCAAAGCTCCCCATTGCGATCCCGAAATATGGCATTTGGGAATTCCGATTTTGGGTGTCTGCTACGGTATGCAGTTGATGGTGCAGCAACTCGGTGGAGAAGTTAAAAAATCCGAACGTGGTGAGTATGGTAAAGCCGCTTTGTATATAGACGACGCGACAAACTTGCTTACCAGCGTTGAAGATGGTACTACCATGTGGATGAGTCATGGTGACTCGGTAATTACAATGCCTTCCGGATTTGAATTATTAGCCCATACAGCGAATACTCCAACTGCTGCGATCGCCAATCATGAAAAGAAACTTTACGGTGTGCAGTTTCACCCAGAAGTAGTGCATTCCGTGGGTGGATTCTCGTTAATCCAGAATTTTGTTTATCAAATTTGTGAAAGCGAACCTACCTGGACAACCGATGCTTTTGTAGAAGAAGCGATTAGAGAAATTCGCGCTAAAGTTGGTGAAAAGCGAGTGTTGTTAGCGCTCAGCGGAGGAGTTGACTCTTCGACACTGGCATTTTTGCTATATAAAGCCATTGGAGATCAACTAACTTGCGTTTTCATCGATCAAGGCTTTATGCGGAAGTTAGAACCGGAACGCTTGCTCAAATTATTCTCAGAACAGTTTCACATCCCGGTTGAATATGTGAACGCTCGCGAACACTTTATTAAAGCCTTAGATGGAATCACCGATCCAGAAGAAAAGCGACGTATCATTGGACGTGAATTTATCCACGCATTTGAAGAAACATCCAAAAATCTCGGTCCTTTTGATTATTTAGCCCAAGGAACCTTATATCCCGACGTAATTGAATCAGCAGATACCAATGTTGATCCGCAAACTGGAGAACGAGTAGCAGTCAAAATTAAGAGCCATCACAATGTTGGTGGTTTACCCAAAGACTTGCGTTTTAAATTAGTAGAACCCCTACGAAAACTTTTTAAAGACGAAGTTCGTAAGGTAGGGCTTTGCGTTGGTTTACCAGAAGAAATTGTACAACGTCATCCTTTTCCTGGTCCAGGTTTAGCTATTCGTATTATTGGGGAAGTTACCGCCGAACGGTTAAATATTTTACGAGACGCTGATTTAATCGTGCGTCAAGAGATTAACCGTAATAATCTGTATAACAAATACTGGCAAGCCTTTGCTGTACTGCTACCAGTCAGGAGCGTAGGTGTTATGGGCGACCAAAGAACTTATGCTTATCCAGTAGTATTACGGATAGTTACCAGTGAAGATGGAATGACCGCAGATTGGGCGCGGGTACCTTATGATATCCTCGAAGTCATTTCTAATCGGATTGTAAATGAAGTAAAAGGTGTTAATAGGGTTGTGCTTGATATTACATCCAAGCCACCTGGAACTATTGAATGGGAATAGGTAATTGGGAATTGGTAATTGGTAATTGGTAATTGGTAATTGGTAATTGGTAATTGGGAATAAAAATCCGTGTAATCTTTTTTAATCCGTGATTAGGATTGGTAATTGGTAATTGGTAATTGGTAATTGGTAATTGGGAATAAAAATCCGTGTAATCTTTTTTAATCCGTGATTAGGATTGGGAATTGGTATATCACCCATTACCCATTACCCATCACCCATTACCCATTACCCATTACCCATCACCCATTACCCATCCCTAACTCAAATCGGTAACTTAATCGTAAAAGTACTCCCCTGCCCCTCTCCACGGCTGAAAACTTCAATCGTTCCCCCGTGGAGTTCAACAATATGACGAGTAATTGCTAAACCTAATCCTAAACCACCTTTTTTTCTAGTTCCTTCTGCTTGACGATAGCGTTCAAAAACATATGGTAAAAATTCCCCATTAATCCCAATTCCCGTATCGGTGACAGTAATCTGAGCATAGTTTGAGAAAGTTGATTTTTGTATTCCCAAACCTTGTTTTTCCATCTCTTCCACCGACAAATTCACCTCAATTCGCCCCCCTTCTGGTGTAAACTTGATCGCGTTGGAAAGTAAATTTCCTAAAACCTGCTGTAAACGGTTAAAATCACCTTGTATTAATGCAACTGAATTATTCAGAATGGATTTTATATTAAACTCTATGTAAATTGACTTGACATTGGCAACAGGATATGCGCTGTCAATCGCGATTTCGACTGCTTCAATAAGATTAATTTGAGTTATGTCAAGCTGTATCGTTCCTCGCAGCATACGAGAACTATCTAACAAGTCTTCTAGAAGTTTGGCTTGAGATTTGGCATTGCGTTCAATAGTTTCTAAAGCACGAATAGTCCCAGCTTGATCGAGTTTACGAGTTCGTAGCAATTTTGCCCAACCGAGAATCGCATTTAATGGCGATCGCAAATCGTGTGATACCATAGCCACAAAATCGTCTTTACTGCGGTTAGCTGCTTCGGCTGCGGTGCGGGCGGTTTGTTCGCGCTGTAAAATCTCCCTACGTATGGCTTCTAACTGTTTGATCTCGTGAATATCAGTACTAGTGCCAAACCAGTTTAAAATCTTTCCTTGTTGATCTTTCATGGGTAACGCTCGTATTAAAAACCAGCGATATACCCCGTCACTACGACGATAGCGCATTTCTGCTTCGTAATTTTCGCCTTTACCCAGTGCTTGATTCCATAGTTTGCTCACTGACTCCACATCATCTGGATGCAACAACTCTAACCACCCGAAATTCATCGCTTGTTCAATCGGTTGTCCGGTATATTCAAACCAACGTTGACTTATATACTCGCATTCTCCTTGAGGATTGCAACACCAAACTATTTGCGGTAGAGCTTCGGATAAAAAACGATAGCGTTGTTCACTTTGACGTAACTCTGCTTGCGCTTGTTTACGCTTGCTGATATCAAGAACAAAACAAACACTGTAACCGGATGCTTTTCTACCTTCGATGGTGGCAATTGCTAATAAAATCGGAATGCGAGTTCCATTTTTGTGGAAATACTCTTTTTCAAAAGGTTTACACACTCCATTAACTCGTAATTCTTGCATTCTCTGAGCATCGAGTTGGGAATATTCCCCAGGAGTCATCCGATTCCAATAAAGCAAACCTGCTTCTAATTCCTCACGAGTGTAACCAAAGGTTTCTAGAAAAGCATCGTTTGCTTCGTAAATTTTACCCGTAAAGTCACCAAAATAAATTCCTACAATATTTGATTCAATAATTGCTTTAAACTTCGTTTCACTCTCACGTAATGCAGCTTCAACTTGTTTAGTTTCGGTAATGTCACTCATCGAACCTACTACCCGCACCGGGTGTTCCATAGCATTCCGCACTACTAAACCTCTATCAAGTACGTAACGATATTCACCGTTTTTATGACGCACCCGATACTCGAAACTATAGTAATCTTGATTGGCAAGTACAATTTGTAAAGGTTGGAATAAACTATTTTTATCTTCAGGATGAACTAATTCCATCCACCATTCAATAGTCGGTTCTATTTCTTCTAAAGAGTAACCCAAAATAGAAGTGATTCCTTGGGTTCTAATCACACTATTAAAAGTAATATCCCAATCGTAAATTACACACTCCACCGCACGGGATGCTAATTGAAATCTCTCGTTGCTTAAACGTAATTCTTCTTGAGTTTGCTTGAGATTACTAATTTCTAACTCTATATCAATTAATTGAGGTGCAAATTTGGCAGCATTTAACAGCGCAGATTCAACTGTAGAATTTAAAATTTTTGCTGTTACCTGTTGCTTAACTAAATAATCTTGAAAACCGCTTTTCATTGCCTGCACCGCAATATTTTCATTTCCATATTCGGTGAGCATAATTATCGATGGCGTTGGTTGCTGCTGCTTTAATTTACAGAAAAATTCCAATCCATCCATATCTGGCAGACGGTATTCTATTAAAATCAAGTCAACCTCGACACTTTTACACAAATCTAATGCAGCTTTCCCGGTTGATTTTGACAAAATTACATAACTTCGCTGAGAATTGTCCCGCAGATAGCCTTCATACTTTTGGTAATCTTGGAAATTATCGTCAATAATTAAAACCGTTAGTTGCTGTACCATTGCAAATCAAATATATTTAAAAATATTGGAAGTAACTACAAAATCCAGCAATCAATTATTTAATAATTAATATATAATTAATCCTCTTGAATTCTCTTTTATAATCAGTAAATTAAATTGAAAAACTTGACAATTTACAAATAATCATTAAACAACAATATCTAAATTATTTTTTTGCTCAACAATATACTAATAGAAACACAAACAAGCTTTAAATATTTTTTTACATGAGTTCGATTTTTTCAAAAACCACCATTCAGAATTCAAGTTTTTGCCTTAAATATTCGTAAAATCAGACACAATTCATAAAAACCCGATTTCTCCTCGAACAGAAAAATCCGGTTTTTAAACTTTCTTGCCCCAGGGAACGCTGTTTACACAAAGTATCTTTTGGAGTATTGACAAATCATCGAATTCGCGTTTCCTTAAACTGGTGAAAACTTATGATTAACTAAAAACTAATATTCATATTTACATTATCTTAGTATAATCCTGAACATTTGTAAAAAATAGTAATTTTTTCTTAATAAAGACTATATTCTTCAAACTATTTAGACTTAAGCAAACCATTAAAAATTTTAAAAGCTAATTTGATTGGATTTATAAGCAGGAGGTTCCACATGAATCAAAATTCTGGCTGGACTAAATTTTGCTTCCAAACTAGTTTCCACTTCTTCAGTAATACGATGAGCAGTTTCTACATCTTTAGCATCAACAATTAAATGCATTTCGATAAAAACTTGACGACCAACAATCCCGCGAGAAGCGATATCATGACAGTTGACAACACCAGGAACATTTAAAGCAATATCGTAAATATTTTCCGGCGCGATCGCCATAGAATCTACTAGCCAAGGTAAATTTTCTTTGATTACAGTCCAACCACTAAAAAACACTAGTAAAGCCACAGGAAAAGCTAAAATTACATCCAACCATTGATAGCCCAACCAAACACCAATTAAACCGAGCATTACACAAATAGTTACCCAAACATCACTCATAGTATGATGAGCATCAGCAATTAAAATTGGGCTACCAACTCGTTTTCCCACAGTTCTTTCGTAGAAAGCAACAAAAATATTTATACCCAATACTAACAGTAATAACCACAATTGTGGACCAGAAATAGTAACTGGTTTGCTTCCTTGAATAATTCTTTCAATTGCACCCTGGAGAATTTCAAAACAAGCAATTGCTAAAAATGCCGCAATTCCTAAAGCTCCTACAGCTTCAAATTTTTGGTGTCCGTAGGGATGTTCTCGATCCGGTAATGGAGAAGAAAATTGAGTAGTAATTAGACCTAAAACATTATTTGCACTGTCGGTGACACTGTGTAAAGCATCAGCTACTAAACTCAGAGAACCTGTGACAATTCCTACTGAGGCTTTTAATCCCATCACAAATAAGTTAAGCAGTAGAGTCACGATTAAAACCTTTCTTACTACTGCGCGATTATCCTTAATCATAGAGTATTTTTAATATCTGGGGTCTTACATTCTAATGTAAAACTTAAGACCAGCATTGGATGTATAAAATTGTTACTTATTCAAGAATAAATATTTTTTTCACTACAAAATATCAACTAGTTTATTGAGATTTTTTATAATTAAAAGCAACTAGAAACCTTTAAAAAATAAATTTTTTATAATATTATGATAAAAATAATTATAAATACTTATGCGAACATTTAATTACACATTTTCTTTAGATAGGCACTCAACATGAAAAATTTTTTCATCGCCCTGAATGTAAGGGTTTTTCTCGCTATTCACTACTCACTACTCACTTACAAGTCAGTAGGGTGGGAGGGGAATAGGGCATATTACTAATTATGATGCGCCATAAAGAGGCAAAATAAAAATGTAACGAGATGTTTTGATAAATCACTCATGTCTGCAAATCATTTGACACTTAATCTGATTGAAGGTTCCGTATCTTTTAGCTTTTCACCCGCAGCAGCAAGGGAATTAAAAGCAGCTATCGATGAATTGATGCAAAAACTCAAAGCAGTTGCGGCTAAAACGAATGGTGGGGTTGGTAGAGCAACTCCCCAATCGAGTATGGAATATCGCTATACCGGAGAAGTATTTATAGAAATTTTTTGTAATCCTAACATCTGGGCTAGTCCTTTCGCAGCAAAAGTTTTACTTACTGTCCGCTCTGACACCATTCGTTTGACAACCGAAGCTGAACTTACCCGGATTGTAGAAGATATCAATCAGTACTTAGAGCAGGCTTAACTAAGTAAGATCAAGAATATTAAACAAAAATAATTCATGACTAATTGCGGATTTCTGATTAGTCATGAGCAAAACGCGAGATAATAAATTAAAGTGCCTTAGAAGCATAAAAATTAGGATTGTAAAACTATAGAAATAAATAATTGTCAAGTAGAAACAAAAATTAACAAAGTATTCGCAATCAGTCAAAATGCAGCCAAAGCATATAAAATACGGATTTCAATTTTACATCGTATTTTTTATCGTTTTTAGGACGAGTTATTTTATTTTAGTAATATAGAGATTAAATATAATTTGACACCGTTATACAAGAATAATTTTGGCTTTATAATACAAAGAGTTTTTGAGCAACAACTTTAACATATACTAATTTTTATTTAGACTCAAAATCATCCACGGAGGTAAGAGTTATGGGCAAATACGATAAATTTTTTAGTTCAAAAAAAACATTGAAAGAGTCATTGACTCCAGAAGAAGCAGTAGCTGCCATTGCACTTGTAACCACAGTTGCTGATTCTTCCTTAGAAGATGTAGATATAGAATTTTTGGTGGATATACTTTGGGGATTCGAGATTTTTGAAGAATATTCCGATGAAGATTTATTAGAAATGCTTGATAAACTTCTCAATCTCGCCGAACAACAAGGAGCCGGAGCGTTGTTTAATGCTGCTAACGATAAACTTGAAGATGAGTTTTTAGAGGATGCTTTTGCGGCTGGGGTAAGTGTAATCATAGACGAAGAAGAAATGCATATTCCTAAAAGCAAAACACCTTTACTAAAAAGTTTGCAGCAAGCTTTAGAACTTGATGATGAAGAAGCCCAAGAAATCATAGAAGATGTCATTGCTGCCTTCGAGGAAGCTGAGTTAGAAGAATTACTTGAAGATGAAGATGAAACAATAGTAGATATAGCTTTTAGTATAGAAGAATATGAATCACCATCGGACAATTTTACAGTGCCAATTCCTGTAGATCCTCATCAAGGTGGTAAAGTTCAAAGTCAAGAAGGTGCAGTTAGTTTTTCTGATGATCAAGGTACTTTTTTAAGAATAGATTATTATCCTTTACCTACCAAACAGATGGAGGAAATGGAAGCCATTGGACAAGAAGAATATCTCAAATCTACTCTTGTGAATAAATATGTTCCTAAAGAGATAGTTGCTAATTTGCCAGAAGCTGAAGTCGAATACAGTGAATATATGGCAAAAACCTTAGAAGGTTCTTATTTCGTGCTACTTTATATGCCTGGAGGTTCCAGAATTTATAAAACAGGAAATAATGGTACTGCCACAAAATTAGATGCTTATAGAGGATTAATCGCATTTATTAACGGTGAATTTCTCTATATAGTTAGCAGTCAACGTACATTTTTAGATGGCAAAACTCCTAGCTTTATGAAAGAAGAAGCTGTTGCACTCAAGCAAATAATTTTGGACTTTATCGATACTATTGACTTTAATTGAAGTTTCGCCAAATATTCCTTGAGATAGAGGGTGGTTTTTAAAAATAAATCGCCTTCTTACTTACTCAATTTATATTCTTTGATAAACAATTTCATATTATTCCTTTTTCTAATATTTTAGAATTATAAATCTATCATTTGAGGATGCGCTAGTTTACCTAAAAAATCTAACCCCTTCACCACAGATTTTTCACATCTAAAAACCTACCGTCAAATAATTAGGATTTACCCTCCATCAACCCGGTTTCTATGGAAAATCATTGTTTTTATCATCAAATATCCATGAAAAAGCCTCATTCGTGATCATCTAAACCAACAACTATTCACCTAATTATTTTGTACTCCTCAATCTATATCGCGATCGCAATATTCTAATTCGATAATATCTAATCTTTGCCATATAGGTTTATAAGGATGATTTTGTGACTTATGAAAATAAATTTATTTGCAGCAATTTTTACATATAGCATTGATATAAAAGCCGATTTTTCTCAATATAAATACGTATTTTAAGCTTTATGTGCAATATAAAATACTTGTATTTTTACGTGATTTTTATCAGTTTATATCTAATTGTTAAATCGCTAAAAAAACGACCTTTTAAATATCGAAGTCGGGTTTTTATAACTGTTGTCTCCCGTTAAAGATATTTATCCTAAAAACCCGACTTCTAATGATTTTCTGCTCATCTTCCCAAAATTACCTTGTCGCAGCTACTCATACTAAATAAAACTCTTTACTATAAATAACTCAATTTTTTTAAATTCAATTTTTCAGATTTGAGATTATTCTCAGTCAATATACGGTATCATTATTTTTTAGGTGATATGAAATACTTTAAAATCGTCAGTAAGTAATAAATCTACATATAAACATAACTTTTTTCTCAGTGCTGAGTTATCAAAAAAGGCAAAATTCGTGATAATTGAGAATTGGGTCATTAATAATGCGAATTTAGTCATTAAATCCACGAAATTACGTTGTTTTCGGGACGTGACATAAGTCACTTTTATAGTGTAGAATAAAGTACTGTGTACAATCTGTCTGGACTTATTTTGTGTTTTTTAATCAAACAGATTCTTTCCCAAAAAATATCAATCAAGATTATTTATGCAATATATAAAATGATTTACTAATTTGAGAATAAGAAAAACTGACAATAATATGATTGGAAATCATGTCAAAATCGTACCACCCATTAACTTTTCATAACGGCATTTCAACTCATCTTTCATTAACGTCCATTGCTCTAAAGTTCCATCTATTTCGATAATTTTTTCCGCAGCTTGACGAGCTAAAACTAATATTTCTTCGTCTTCGACTAAACTTGCTAAAGTAAAATCTGGTACACCCGATTGTCGAGTTCCTAAAACTTCGCCAGGACCTCGAAAACGCATATCCATTTCTGAAATAAAAAACCCGTCTTGAGACTGTTCTAATACTTTCAATCTTTGTTGAGCGTCAGCGCTGCGAGAGCCGCTGATTAAAATACAAAAAGATTGCGCTGCGCCTCTACCAACACGTCCCCGTAATTGATGCAGTTGCGACAAGCCAAATCTCTCCGCATTTTCAATTAACATTACTGTTGCATTCGGGACATCTACGCCTACCTCTACCACGGTAGTAGAAACCAAAATTTGGGTTTGGCGATCGCGAAATTTCGTAATTGCTGCGTCTTTGTCAGCGGAAGTCATGCGACCATGAAGCAATCCCACCTGAAATTCGGGAAATACTGCTTCCTGCAACTTTTTATGTTCCTCTACTGCGGAGCGTAGGTCTAATTTTTCCGATTCTTCTACCAAGGGTAAAACGACATAAACTTGTCTTCCCTGAGCAATTTCTCGGCGAATCAAGTCATAAGCGTGACTGCGTTCACTTCCCCTCAAAGCTGTAGTTTTAATCTTCTGTCTTCCCGGTGGTAACTCATCAATTTGACTCACATCTAAATCACCATGAATAGTCAGGGCTAAAGTTCGTGGAATCGGAGTTGCAGTCATGGTTAAGACATGAGGTTGTTCACCTTTTTGCTGTAACCGCGCTCGTTGCTGTACTCCAAAGCGATGCTGTTCGTCAATTACCACTAAACCCAATCGCTGAAAGTTTACTGGGTCTTGAATTAAAGCATGAGTACCGACTAAAAGCGGTAATTCTCCCGTTTCTAACTGAGCGTGAATTTGTCGCCGTTTTGCCACTTTTGTCGAACCTGTCAGTAAATCTACTGGTAAATGCAACAGGTTAAACCAGCTAACTAACTTACGATAATGTTGTTCTGCTAAGACTTCTGTGGGAGCCATCAAAGCAGCTTGATAACCGGATTGAATCGCCGCAATAATTGCAATCACCGCGACAATAGTTTTACCAGAACCCACATCTCCTTGTACCAAACGATTCATTGGTGTAGGTTTTTGTAAATCCTTGAGAATATCTTGGATAACTCGCTGTTGCGCTCCTGTTAATTGAAACGGTAATATTTCATGGAATTGTTTTAATAACTCACCTTGGGGGGCTAGAATTGCGCTAGTTTGAATTTGACGCGCTTTTTGTTGACGTTGTAGTAAACCCAGTTGCAGGTAGAAAAATTCATCGAATACCAAACGACGACGTGCGGCTCGTAAACTGTCGCTATCGGGGGGAAAATGGATATTATTAATTGCGTCTTTTAATTCCATTAATTGATATTTCTTTAATAAACCTTTTGGTAAAGGTTCTTTCAACTGCGCGGTTGCCGGTAAAGCCGCAATTACCGCTTGTCGCAGCGTATTTGCAACTAATCCTTCGGTCAAGGAATATACTGGCACAACTCTACCGACAGTCAGGGATTCAATCGCATCTCCCGGATTTGCTAAAACTTCTAATTCTGGATTATCAAGAGTTAAACCGTACTTACTTTCCTTGACTAATCCACAAGCAGCTAAAGTACTACCTACAGCGTAGCGACGCTTCATACTTTCTTGCCAAGGGCGACTGCTGTAACGAGCGCCTGCGTAAAAACGACTAATTTTTAAAATACCGGAGTTATCTTTTAAGTGAATTTCTAAAATCGATAATTTCTTATTTTTAGGGCTACAAAAACAGTTACAGCGCTTCACCGTTGCCACTAAAGTAACTGTTTCACCTGCTTGTAGTTCACCAATACATACTTGATTGGCGTAATCAATATGGTCGCGGGGAAAGTAAAATAGTAAATCGCGCACCGTATCCAAACCAAGACGCTGTAATTGACCGGCTTTTTTAAAGCCAATTTGGGGTAAATCGTGGAGTTTTTGGTCTAAATCCGGTACAAGTCGGCGATTTACCTCAGCGACAATTTTAGTTTTAGGAATTTGGACTTTTGACTGGGAATCATAATTATTGACATTATTGACAGTGCTTTCCTCTTCCCCTTGATGTTGCAACCTGTAAAGATATCGGCGAGTTTCCGCCACCAAATGCTGCCTATCTTCAGTTTCCAGATTAGGATAATTTGCAAATTTAATAGCAAACTCCTGCCACCGACGACGTTCATCTGTAGGTAAGCCGACGGGGAATTGACCAAAAGTTAAAGTCAGAAACTCATTAAATAGATATTGTCTACCCTGCAAGTTAATAAAACCTTGTTCCGTTTCCACCGTCAAGGCTTTTTGCAATCTTATCCAATCTGGTTTGTCATTATTCATCTGCGATAGTTGACAGTTGACAGTTACTAGTACTTCACCACATTAATTTTGAGGAGTTAAAATACCTCTTCGTAGGTTGGGTTGCGCTTCGCTTAACCCAACGCGGGTGCCGAGGCTCCACTACGTTTTGCTTCGCAACGCTTGCGCGAACAGCCCAACCTACAATATTACATTGATTACCCCTCATAACTTATGTGGTGGACTACTAGTACTTCACCACATTAATTTTGAATGGTTAGTTTTTCCCAAAATTGTCTAGAGACGTTATGTATAACGTCTCTACAGCACGTCGGTAGACGAACAAACCCCTCATAACTTATGTGGTGAACTACTAGTTGTTTATTACCAATTTATAACCTATAACCTCTAACCTATAACCTATAACCTTTGATCTAATCCTCATACCAACTAGCACGCCAAGCAGCCTCTGCATTAGCTACAGAACGCTCTCGCTGTTTCTTTTGATATTCTCTACCCAATTTGGCTAATTGATTCAAAATATTGCGAATCTGCTTGCGTTCAGAAGAAAGTTTAACATCAGCAAACTCGATTTCAACTAACCGTAGATTTAAAGCCATGACTTGAGTCAAGCTTTCCGCATCCAATTGCTTTTCTTCACTTTCAATTCCAACAACCAAGCTAAGCAAATTTGGAGGCCCAGGAATCATTTCCGTAGATGCTTCGACTGAGGCTGCTGCTGCTTCTAAAATAGGTTCAGGCAATTTCTGAGGTAAAATATTAGCCTTTTGTAATAAACGATTGCCATCGCGGGACAAACTTTTCAATATATAACTAATAGCTCTTTCTAAGTTTTTTTGCCAAGCAGCTAATTCCATAGGATTGGAAGTATTGGGGCTAAACCAGTTTTTCCAATCTTTACTAAGTGAGGGTTCTAAGGACAACATGGGAAAAGAAAAATTCTCAGAAAAAGATGGTATTTTAACATTTGGGGGAATTGAAGTATAGGGAGCAGTTTGAGACAAATTATTTGTCAATTGTGCATCATCTTCTGCTTCTAATTCTCGGGCAATTTCTGCTAAATCTTCATCATCTTCCATATCCAATTCTTGAATAATTCCTACTAAATCTTCTTCCTCAATCTCTAATTTTTCCTCTAGATGTTCTTGATTATTTTCTTCTATTGTTTCTTTAGGCTCATGTTGATCAACAACTTCTTCTTCTTCTTCTTCTTCTTCTTCTTCTTCTTCTTCTTTTAACTCCTCATCATCAATTAAAGCTTGCATATCTTGGGATGCAGATTTTGCTAAATTACGCATAGCTTGCTGCAATTTCTGGCGTTGATTTAAAGATAATTTCAGAAATTTTTCTGGATAACCTTGAGTACACAAATGATAGCTTGCTAAAATCAATTGCTGACATACAGCTTTTCCCAAAACCGACAAATAACTCTCATAAGCATTTTTCAATTGTATTGCGATGGCGCTGATGGCTTTTTCTAGCTCCACAATATCCTGTTCTATTCGCTCAATTGGTCTTGCCATATATTTTTTCCATTTTATCTTAGTTGTGGTACAAAAGTACGCAATTATTCCCAGGTAATCGCTTCTAAGATTTGAATTAATAGTTATTAATAGTTAATATATAAAAAACAGGCCAACCGAACGGAAGATTGACCCGTATAAAAACTAAACTACTCTGAGCTGAATTATTTATTGCCTAATTGTGCGGCAACTTCCTCAGCAAAGTTTTCTTCTTTTTTATCAATACCTTCACCAAGAATATAACGCTCGAAGCGACTGATAGAAATTTCTCCGCCGACTTTAGAACCAGTTTGTTTGACTAATTCTTCAATCGAAGTACTTTGATCGCGGATGTAAGGCTGATCCAACAAAGTCATTTCTTGAAGACGCTTATCGATTCTGCCTTGAACAATCTTTTCTTTAATATTGTCAGGTTTTTTCGCTAAATCATCCCGTCCCATTTCGATTTCTTTTTCTTTCTCGGAGATTTCGGCAGGAATTTGGTCTACACTGATATACTCAACATTGGGACAAGCAGCAACCTGCATCGCCACGTTTCTTGCTAAAGTTTGAAACTCTTCGTTGGTAGTAGCAGCTTCCGAATCGCACTTCAGTTCAACTAGCACACCAACTCTACCACCAGTATGAATGTAGCTGTCTACAACACCTTGCTTATCTCCGGATAAAGAGTAATTAACAAAACGTCGGACTTTGATATTTTCACCTAGAGTGGCAATTGTTTCAGCAATAGATTGTTCAACCGTTTTATCTTTGCTTTCTGCATAGGGTTGAGCTAATAAAGACTCGACGCTATCAGCAGTAGCCGCTTGCTGAGCCAAATTCTGGACTAAAGCCTTAAAAGCTTCATTGCGAGCAACAAAGTCAGTTTGACAGTTAACTTCTAATAATACGCCAACACGACCATTTGGTTCGACGTAAGTCTCAATTAAACCCTCAGCAGCAATGCGATCGCTTTTTTTAGTTGCGCCAGCAATGCCCTTTTGACGTAACCATTCGATACCTTTTTCAATGTCACCGTCGGTTTCTTTCAGTGCTTTTTTGCAGTCCATCATGCCAGCGCCAGTTTTCCGCCGTAACTCCTGGACTAATTTTGCAGATATTTCCGCCATATTGCCTCAATTTCTACTTTACCAACATTAATGAGTTTAAAGCCTCGCCCGTGCGTGCGTTCATGCCCCGGAGTACGTCAATGACAGTTGTAATAGCTCTGGGGTATTGAGTATTTCTATATTACTCGTGCCGTGGGATATCCAAAAATTTTTTTATCCAAACCAAAAGTATAAAAAGCAGGAGGAATTTAAAGAGTAGGTTGTTGTTGTTGATGATGTCAAACCGAAAACCTTAATACTTTTATCGCTCCTCCTGACTTGTAAGTGAGTAGGGAGTAGTCAGTAGTGAGAAAAACGTTTACATTCATGACGATGAAAAAAAATTTCATCTTGAGTGCTTTGTTGCTGATTGCTGAACTAATAAAATTTATTTAAACTTTAAACTTTATTCTTCAGAATCATCTTCGTCGTCACTATAACCATAGGAATCATCACCTGATTCGCTTTCATCTTCGTAATCGTATTCTTCTTCAGAGCTTTCATAATCGTACTCTTCATCACTATCCAATTGACCGTGATGACCTTCATAAATAGCATCCGCTAATTTACCTACGATTAATTTTATCGAACGAATAGCGTCATCGTTGGCAGGAATGGGAATATCTACCACATCTGGGTCACAATTTGTATCTAACATAGATACAATCGGCAATCCCAACTTCTGACATTCTTGAACTGCGTTATACTCCCGGCGTTGGTCTACAATTATCACCACATCGGGGATTTTCCGCATATTTTTAATCCCACCGAGGTACTTTTGCAGCTTTGATAATTCCCGACGCAGCATTGAAGCTTCTTTCTTCGGTAATAAATCCAGCGCACCGCTGTCTTCACGACGCTCTAAATCTTTTAACCGATCTACTCGCGTTTTAATCGTCGTCCAGTTGGTGAGCATTCCACCCAACCAGCGCTGGTTGATATAATGCGCTCCACAGCGACTTGCTTCTTGAGCAATGATTCCCGCAGCTTGTCTCTTAGTGCCAACAAACAGAAACTTCTTACCTTGTTCTGCATTAGTTCGCATATAAGAATATGCATCTTCCATCAACTGGGCTGTTTGCACCAAGTCAATGATATGCACTCCATTGCGAGAAGTGTAAATATAAGGAGACATCTTCGGATTCCATCTCCGGGTTTGATGTCCGAAATGAACTCCTGACTCCATCATTTGAGCCAATGAAACAACAGGCATATTTTTTCTCCTATTCGGGTTAAACCTCCATCTAGTTGCATTTCCTTGTTGGAAACACCCGAATTACTAGATGTGCGAGATTAGAAAACTTTTCTAATTTACCACATAAAAATGCTGCCTTTGAGGGGGAAAACCGAATTTCACTGTTAATCCTATTTTTGCTCGACTTGACAGCGAACAAACTTGAGTTTAATTTCAATTGCTGAGAAGTCGGGTTTTTACGATAAATATCCGTAATATCAGAAAACAGTCATAGAAACCCGACTTCTTACCCGACGAAAAATTAAGCTTTTACCAATTGATAATGGATAATTGTCAGTTATCAATTGTTTTTTATTCCAATCCTCTACCCGGTATCGGGAGATGTTATGATCAATTGTCAATTGTTGAAACCGATACTTTTTCGTTTCTGATTCAGTAATCGAGGATTTACGTTAAGTAATTATCAAAAATATTTTTCTTCTGCTTTCTTATCACAATTGGTAAAGCTCTACCTTTCCTATTAACAGAAGACAGAGCTTTTTCTAAATGCATCGCAAACGATATCCGCAATTTTAATAATATTCTAACTATATTTTCTGTTCCTTTTTCGCTTCTACATAAGCAGCATAAACACCTTGGACGTTATACCAATTTAAGAAAATCCGAGCCAATTCCAAAGCTAATTGTGATTTACCCGATTTAATTAACTGCCGCAATAATGGAGCCATTGTCCGCTCATTTACCGCACCATTCAACGAAAGCACACCCCAAAGTAAACGGTGTAACCAAGTCATTTGAATCATCATCCTAACATCCCAAGTAGGATGCTTTTGATAAAACAAAACTCCCATTCGTCCCCGTTGAATTTCCTTATCAATTAAATTCGGAATTTGCTCTAAATTAAAAGCTGGATGCCAATGATAACCCACAGCTTCCGGACATTTAATTAACTTTAATCCCAACTTTTTCAGCCGCACACCTAATTCTAAATCTTCCCAACCATAAAGTTGAAAACCAGTATCGAAAAGTCCAGCTTTTTCTAACCAATGTTTAGGAATAGCCACGTTTCCTGTAGCAAAAAAAGCAGCAGAATAATCAGTTAATTTATATGGCTCAGAAGTAGGATTCTCGAAATTGGCAGTATTAATTACCGCACCATAAGTAAAAAACCGATCATTTCCTAACTTTTTTTGTCCCTCAGTCAGCGCATCCGCATGAGCTTGAAGAAACACTTCTGTAACAACTAAATCACTATCAATAAAAATAATTATATCACCTTTGGCTTCTTCTACTCCCAAATTACGCGCCGCAGCCGGACCCATGTGTTCTTGCTCGAAGGTTCGGACATGGGGAAATTCATCTTTGTGTGTTTCCAACCACTCTAAGGTACCATCAGTAGAACCATCATCAACCAACACAATTTCGTAATCTGATACCACACTCTTCGGACTCAAAACTTGTACCTCTAAAGCTTTGAGACACTTTTCTAAAATCGGTTTGCGATTGTAAGTCGGAATAACAACACTAAAAAACACAGTTTCACCCCCAACACTATTCCCTTCAGCATAGGACAGCTACAACTATACTGCTGTTCCTTAACTGACTGCGGTTACGGAATTTGTTATTTGAGAATGATACACATAGGGAGTAGGGAGTAGGGAATTGTTGATTGATAACTAGGTAATTACTCCCTTCGCACTCTAAAATTATCTATAAGATTCCCTGTTTAACTTGTTTATTGCTTGAATCTAGCTTGACGACGATTTTGACGCACAATTAAACTGGTTCCAACTATTCCCATCGCTAACCCAAAACCATTAGCTGATTCTGGTACTTGTTGAGGAGTTTGTACGGTAAATTTCAATGTTGCTTTACCTAGTGCTGGAGCAGTTGGATCTTCAGGAAGTCGATCGCTCTGCTCAAAAGTTATTTCACCACTAGCATTTTCAAATATACCTGTTCCTCCGGTAATAGTAATAATACCTCCACCCCTAATTGTACCTGGAAAGTCTGGAGAACCGGGAGGAAACAAGTTAAGCGTAGCTTGATCAGCAGCTTGTCCAAATAATTTATTACCGCTGTCACCAAAATATATATCAGAATTTTCTTCTGGGTTTGGTATTCCCAGTTCAATACGTCTATCGATGATAGATTGTGGTGGGTTCGCTAGTCCTAAAATATCGGGATTTGCATTGAATTCTAATTTTTGTACCTCAGAAATATTTCCATTTTCATCGGTAACAGTTTCCTGAGATACTAATTTCCCGAATGCATTACTTTCAAACTTAGTTAAACCGAAAGGACTATTATCTTGAGAAGTACCGGCAATATTAGCTGTGAAAAAACCAGGCTGGTTTTCAATTGGTGCTATTACAGTTAGGGCATCGTATGTAATCTCAAATTCATTATTGACGCTTGTTTGTGCTTTAACGCTTTGTATATTTGACCCAAATACCGCACTAGTTAAAGCTACGGCCATCACCCATTTTATCTGTGAATGCAACATAGTTAATTATCCTTTTCTTCGTTAATCAGTAATATTGGATTAATCAAAAAGTAATTTTGCTTATTTATAATTATCTAATTAAATGCTCAAATTAATATAAATTAATTATATATTTACTTTAAATAAAAATTATTGGGTAACTAAATTTTTCTCAAAAACATCTAAAAATAATTCAATTATTCATTAAATTCAAATATATATTACTTGCAACAAAATATTTTTTATTTTTATATAGGAATTCTAATTGAATATTGAAAAAATCAGTATACTTAACTTCTTCCTGTCCCCTAGTCCTTACAAGTTATTCAAAAATGAAACCGGACTCCTATATTTACATATTGCATTTAATATTATTAATCATCAACATTAAAAACTCACAAAGTTAAGTCGATAATTTTTATTTATTTTTTAGCTAAATCTAGGATTTTTTTCATATAAACTAATTAAATTACACCAACAAAAATTGGTGTAAAATATCAAATAATTATAATTAACTCTTATCGCTTCAAAATCGATTTACGACGCTTCTGTAAGAACAAACCACTACCCACCACTCCTATAGCTAATCCAAAAGTATCTCTTGGTTCTGGAATTTGGTGGGGAACTTGGAAAGAACCGCTGATAAAAGCCTCACCTACAATCGGAGCAGTTGGATTTGGATTAAATTCGTCTTCTTGTGTAAAAGTCAACGTACCAGTAGCACCAATAAATCTACCGGCACCACCAGTGATATTTATAGTACCTCTACCTGATACTGTAAGGTTTTCAAAGTCAAATACAGCTGTAGCTTTACTAAATCCAAACAGCTTATCATCACCACTACCAAAGTATTCTTCTGAAAGGAAAGGGAAAACTGCTGGGTCTAAACCTAAATCTTCTGGATTTGCACTAAAGGTGCCTATACCAGTCTCAGGATCTATACGACTATAGTTTTCGCTCGTAAAGTTAGTTAGACCGTAAGGAGCATTACTGTTCGTAGCTGTAACAAACGCTTTTACAACATCTGAATCAGGAATAGGTGTAATAGTTAGTTCTGTGTCGTATACAGTATCAAATGGAAATATGGTATTTGCGGCAGCCTTTTGTAAATTTGACCCAATGTTAAAGCAAGTCAAAGCTAATGGAATCAACCATTTAATTTGCGAATGCATGATAAATAACCTCTTTTGACCTTGAAATTTGATTTATTTCTAATTATCCGGATAAATACTGTAAAGAATATAAATTTTAGGTAAAAATTTGAAATCTTTCATTAAAAATACTTTTTTGTATCTTTATTGTGGTGTGACGTATCAATCAGATATAAAATAAATTTCTTGCTCGTAATTAAATAGCCGTCTTGTGAGGAGAGAAGTCGGGTTTTTACAATGATTATTTTTAATCTATAAATATTTAATCTAAAAAAACCCGACTTCTTAATAATTTAAAGTAACTGTTCCTGATTCTCTAGCCCCTATAACTGATTAAAAAAGCAAACCAGATTCCTATATATACCCTGTAGAAAATACTTAACTAGTAGAAATACGGAGGAGAATATACCTAAATTAATTAGATAATAAACCATCGTCGTTTTGCAGCATCGAGAAGTAATCAATGGGTCGCGCCAAAAAGGTTGTGTTAGCATATTCCGGTGGAGTAGATACATCTGTATGTATCCCCTACCTCAAACAAGAATGGGGAGTAGAAGAAGTTATTACCCTAGCAGCAGATTTAGGTCAAGGTGAAGAATTAGAACCAATTCGTGAAAAAGCGCTCAAGTCAGGTGCAAGTGAATCGCTAATAGCCGATGTCCGAGAAACCTTTATCAAAGATTATGCATTTAAAGCCATTCAAGCTAATGCTATTTACGAAAATCGCTATCCCCTAGCAACTGCTCTTGCACGTCCGTTAATTGCTAAAGCATTAGTAGAAACAGCTCATAAATATGAAGCCGATGCGATCGCCCATGGTTGTACTGGTAAAGGTAATGACCAAGTTCGTTTCGATGTAGCGGTTGCAGCGATGAATCCCCGTTTAAAAATACTCGCACCAGCACGGGAATGGGGAATGAGTCGGGAAGAAACTATCGCTTATGGGGAACGGTTTGGTATTCCCTCACCAGTCAAAAAATCTTCCCCTTACAGTATTGACAAAAATATGCTTGGTCGGAGTATCGAAGCTGGTTTGTTAGAAGATCCGTCATACGAACCTCCCGAAGAAATCTACGAGATGACAAAGGCGATCGCCAATACTCCCGACGAACCAGAGTACATCGAAATCGGTTTTACCAAAGGTATTCCTACAACTCTCAACGGTGAATCCAAAACCCCAATTGAGATAATTTCTCAACTCAATCAATTGGTAGGAAATCACGGTGTCGGACGCATTGACATGATCGAAAACCGTTTAGTAGGTATCAAATCGCGGGAAATTTACGAATCACCAGCAATGGTAGCGTTAATTCAAGCCCATCGCGATTTGGAAAGTTTAACTTTGACAGCAGATGTCAGCCACTATAAGCGGGGTATTGAAGAAACTTACAGCCAATTAATTTACAACGGTTTGTGGTTTAGTCCGCTCAAAGCTGCACTTGATGCTTTTATTGAGAAGACACAAGAGCGAGTTTCCGGAACAGTGCGGATGAAACTTTTTAAAGGTAACGCGATCGTTGTTGGTCGTCGTTCCGATAATTCTCTGTACAATCCTGAATTAGCAACCTACGGATCTGAAGACCAATTCGATCATAAAGCTGCCGAAGGCTTTATTTACATCTGGGGATTACCCACCCGCATTTGGTCTCAACAGAAATAACAGAAGTCGGGTTTTTAGGATAATTATCTGTAACATCAGACAACCCTTATAAAAACCCGACTTCTCACTCAACATTTTGACCTTTAACCTTAAACCTTTGACCTGTCAGTAGTTACCTCCTCAACCTGACGCGACTCTAGCCACAAAGGTACGGCTATCAAAGCAACCAGAATCAACAATGCCAAAATAGTAAATTGACCTACCCACTTTACCAACTGTTCTAAAGAAACTACCTTGCCAGCAAAAAAAGCCAAGGAAACCATCGTACCAGCCCAAGCACCAGCGCCTAAAAAGTTGTACAGCAGGAATTTAGCAAAAGGCATTTCAGCAATACCGGCTAATGGTGAAGCAAAAATTCGTAGTAAAGCAAAAAATCTGCCAAAGAATACGGCTTTAGCAGCATTTTCGCTAAATTTTTCTTTAATACCCAAAACCTTAACTTCAGAAATTCGCACGAGGCTTGCAAGTTTCATCAGCAAAGACCAACCACCAATTCGACCAATCCAATAGCCACAAGTCCCACCAATTGCAGCACCCGATGCTGCATCTGCTAAAACTAACCAGTAATTAAGTTCATCATTACCAGCTAAAAAACCGCCCACCAAAGTTACAGTTTCACCAGGAAGCGGAATACCTAAATTTTCTAATAAAATCCCCACAAAAATCGCCCAATAACCGTATTGATGAGCAATTTCCTGAATATTCTCTAATGATATGAAATCGAGAGACATCCAGCCTTTCCATATTTACATAATTTTACATATCTACATCTTGACTCTTTTTTAGATGAGGTGTCAATTAAGTTACAGTTTATTTTATTTAATTTATTTTGAATAAAGTACTTACAAGCTTATAATTTACTTATTATACTAAAAATCATACGTAAATATATTTTTTTGCAAAAATAGTTATTCAATAATTCTTGATTAGCTATATGTTTTAAGGTTTTACTTTTTTTATTTTGCAAAACTATATGCAATAAATAATACATTTACAATAGATATTAATTTACCACAGCCTTATATTTTCTAACATTTAGAATAAAAATTTCACCAGAAATTCATAAATCTCTGGGAAAATTATAAAAATTTTGTAAAAGAAACGATTGTTACGGAAAAACCAAATACCTTATGCATATACTGAGAATTGTTTGGAAAAATTATACGACATAAATACTGATTTAAGTTGTCTCAACTGCATTGCTCAAAACCCGAACTAATATGTAGGTAAGCACGAAGAGCTTCTAGTTAAGAAACAAGTAGTATTTGTGTCTGTTTTTGTTTTTTAAGTACTTCAACTACCTAGTTAAATTTATGACTTTCACAATAGAACGTCAAGTTATTCTATTCCAGCCCGAAGGACCGATGGATTTACAAGGTGGAAATACCTTGAGTGAAAAGATAAATCAAGTTGTACCCCAGCCAGGGCAATTTTGGGTTATAGACTTAGGTAAGGTAGATTTTATGGATAGTTCTGGCTTAGTTGGCTTGGTCAAAGGACTTAAAACAGCGCGTCAATCGAATTGTCGTCTTGTTCTTTGCAATGTTATTGCACCAGTTCGCTTAGTTTTGGAACTTACTCATCTAGATTCTGTGTTTGAAATTTTCAATACTTACGAAGACGTTTTGAACATCTTGTGAAAACAAAAAATTGGTTGTAGCGAACTAATTTTTGTTAATTTGAAATCAAAATGCTGAGGTTTAATTTTATTTTAGCTATTTTAGCCCCGGTAAGTAATTAAACACATCAGCAATCAAACTAACGCTTTGAGGCTGTTCTTAGCGAATATTATATATCAACCGCCATGCTAATTCACTTTCCATACAGATAAACTGCACTCAGCAATAGCTAGAGATGCCGTTAAGTTGATGGAATGTTCTTCCATTTTGAATACTAAAGCAATAGAAGAATTCATTAATGGGTAAAATTGATAACTACTCATTTTTATCGTTTTACCCAAGTAATTCTTCGCTCTCTGATGAAAAATGTACTGTTTTTTATGAGTTTAGGTTCTTTTTGCTAAAATAAATCTCAACTACCAGCCCTTTCTTGTTTAAAGGGCTAGTTTCTATATCTAGCCCAATGAAGATTAATTTTTTTAAATATCTTTTGTTTTAGTTTTTCGATAAATCACCGAGGATAAATCACTTAATTATCTTCTAACTAATTAGCTGCGTCCAGACAAAAAATTAATAATTATTATTAATGTTCAATGGCTGAGCTTTGACTAGTAACCTTTTTTGTAGACAAGCAATGTCAATTCGGGACAATTGTCTATATTTTTTTGATGTATTTTATGCTTCGTTTTTTGCTAAAATCTTAGAAAAGCTTTCTTGATTGATATGCAAAAACCGTAGCTACATCAAGATGTTTAACAATCACGCGGATGGCTTAACCGTGTAAGCTTGTTGAGGGTTAACCGCTCCCATGCCCCCGTTGAAACAAGAAATAAAAGTCTAGACTTGTCTAGTTTTTATATAGCAGATTAAACATTTGGTACCGTAGAAATACCACCTGGGGGATTAGAGCGAGGAAATGAAGGTAAATCAATACCGCTGTGAGAAGCCGTGCGAGATTTAAGAGCTAAACGATAGCTTACGCTTTGCAATTCTGCTTGCAATTGACGGTTTTCTTGCTGTAGAACAGCTAATTTTTCTCTAACCGGAGCCATCCGTTCCTCAAACTTCTGACGATAAATTTGGGGTAGTTCTTGCACTACTTGCTCTAACATCCTACTACGGTCAGTTAACTCTTGAACCGACTGACGTAACTGATAAATTTCGCTGTCGCGAGTGCTAATCTGCTCTTGGTAAAAATTTACCTGTTCTTCCACCGCTTGTAGTTGTTCTCGTAAAGCATTTAGCTCGTTCTGATGACGTTCAGAAACTGCTGGCTGGGGCATAAAATCGGTATTACCCTTTACCAGTCGAAATAGCTCTTGAGACAACTGTTGCACTAATTGGTCTCGAAGCTGTAACTCTTGACGCAACTTTGATACTTCAGTGGAGAGAGCTTGGATAGTGGAGTTATCTGTTTGGCTCACAGTGTCTTACAGTTTACTTAATAAATCTTATTCCACGCTTAGAGCAATAAATATATAGATAGATCGCTTAAAGGTAAGTATCTGTTAATTTAACATCCTTAGCCGTAATGGCAAGGGTAAAAGAGATATATTTTTTACTTTTTTTTACTTTTTTCACAGATTAAATTTTGGATATGGTTGATTGAGATAATTTTATCCAAAATACCTATTACCAAAATTTAATCTTGTGTCAAACAGCAATGAGAGCCTCAGTTTCCGTCTTGTATTGCCTAAACCAACGGACAATACGCCGCTGTGTAAACAATTATATCAACAAGCCGCTCATGACCGGACGGAGATTTAAACCCATATTTCCGGTAAAATTTGCACTGAGAAGATAATTATCTTTCTTGAGCGATAGCCGCAATCGAGACTTCTTCTGTGGGTGTTTCCTGCTCTACTGTTTGTTGTTTTTGCTTGATAGTCAAATAACGAATTACTTCTTCGCTCAAGCGCATTGCACGCTCCATAGGAGCAATCGCATCACCGTTAGCAGTGTAGTTCATCTGCACGTACACACCATCCCGATGCTTGTTAATCTCATAAGCTAAACGACGCTTACCACGATTTTGAATTTGGAGATTTTCAGCACCATTCTCTTTGAGTAAGTTCTCGTATTTAGAAATATTCTGCTCTACTTGCTCGTCGATCAAGTCTGGGCGCAAAATATACATTGTCTCGTAATATGTAGCCATTTGTTGTAGTCTCCTTTTGGACATTTGGCTGCTAATTTCAAACAAAGCTGCTCAGTAGAATAAATTACAATACTCAAGCAAACAAACATTTGAAGCAGCAAGGAATTATAATCTTACCAGTTTTTGATTTTGATTGACGAACCTTTAAAAATCTGACTTGTAAGTCAGTAGGGAGTAGGGAGTAGTGACAAAAACGCTTACATTCATGGCGATGAAAAAAAATTTTCATGTTGAGTGCCTTGTGTCCGTAGTAGCTTAAATCGACAAAAATCCAATCAAACCAATGTTTATTCAGGTCTTTGGCAAAAGTCGCCGTTACTCCGCCGATTCTCGGCGGGCAGAAAGGCGATCGGCGGCGTTCCCCGGTCATTTTTTTTTTCAGAAGAATAATTTAAAAATAAGTTATTCGCGATCGCAAAATTTTAAGGAAGATAGAACATGACTTATGGAATTGGTTCCCACTTCGGGTGAGGAGGAGCATTAGCTCAACTTTAAAAACAGAAACGTACACCCGAAGAACGTGCAAACAACCTGACAAAAGATATTCAAAAGGAAGTAATTAAGCTTATGGCACAGCGCTATGTGCGGGTTCAAAATGCTGACGGTATAATCTACTATGGTTTACTACAACTCGACCTTAACGTCCAATTACTCGATGCTCCACCTTGGTTAGAGGGTCAGCCAACTAATTTAAAATTAGCACCAGATAGCTACCAAATTTTAGCTCCTTGCTCTCCTTCTAAAATTATCGCGGTGGGCAAGAATTATGCAGACCATGCGGCGGAAATGGGTACAAGCGTACCAAAAGAACCACTAATTTTTTTGAAGCCTCCGACTTGTGTTATTCCTTCAGAAGCTGAAATTGAGTATCCCGCTGCTAGCCAACGGGTAGATTATGAAGGAGAACTAGCGCTAATTATTGGCAAATTAGCGACTAAATGCACCCCTCAGACTGCTCAAACCAAAATTTGGGGTTATACCATTGCCAATGATGTCACAGCAAGAGATTTACAAAAATCTGATGGACAATGGACTCGTGCTAAAGGTTTCGATACTTTTTGTCCTTTAGGTCCGTGGATTGTCAGAGAATTAAGCCCTGGTGCGAGATTACAAACTTTTTTAAATGATGATCCAACTCCCGTTCAATCTGCTTGTATCGACCAAATGGTATTCTCTCCGGAGACTATAGTTGCTTACATAACTCAGGTAATGACCCTACTACCGGGAGACATCATACTTACGGGTACACCTTTGGGAGTTGGTCCATTACATTTTGGCGATCGCGTGCGGGTAGAAATCGAAGGTATTGGTCGTTTGGAAAATACTGTAACAGCGAGCAAATAAATACTTAGTCAAATATATTTAATGCATTTGTGTTTAAAGGTACTTGTTTAACGTACCTGCATATGAACTGCATCACTAATTGCGGGAATTTCTGCGTAACGACCCATGATAGTTTGGGCAACGGAATATACAACAGCTACGACTAAGGCAATAAATATAGTGTTAGCAAGAGTTTCTATTGCAAAGTCAGCACCCGGAACTGGACTTAAAATACGTATTAGAAGACCGCATAAAGATAGAACAATGCTTAAAAGAATAGCCTGCATTGTATTGAAGCGGATAAAACGGTTGATTTTCTCATTTCGCACTACCAACAAGAATAAAGCGAAGAAGATAATGAGTCCAGCAAGAGGGAAGCTATTATAAATTCCTACCACAGGTAAAATTGGGATGAAAATTACACCCAAAGCCGGAAATTGCCTTAATAAGAAGCCACCAAAAGTGATTCCTTCAACTAAAGGAAGCAAATAAGGTAAACAACCAAAAATTTTATCTTTAACAGTTATAGACCCGCGCCAAGTCATGCTGCGTTCTCCTATAGTTAATTTAACTGACCTTATGAACCTAGAATAACGCAGTCACTTGGTTTTTGGCTTGGTTTTTATTTAAATTACACTATTCTATATTGGCAATCTGAAAGCCCATCATGCATTCGTACCAATCTGGTTTTTCTCCAGTAATTTTACTGATAGCTTGCCCACACCCTAATTTACCGTTATACCAACGAGGCTGACCGCTTTTGTCGGCAAGTACGCAAGATTGGCAAACTTTTTTCGGGGCAATAACTTGCTCTTTGATTAAAATTACTAACATTTTACCACCCGTTTAAATGAGTTTTAATAGTGACTCACATTTATCTGAAGACGAATAAACAAACAGAGAAAGAAAAAACCTTGTCTGAACTAAATTTTTAGATATCCACGATTTCAGATAAATGTGAATACAGCTTATCGCTCAGCAATCGATATTAAGTAAATTTGATTTGATTTAATTTGATTTTATACGTTGAATATGAAAATATTGCAGATTTTTAGTAAAAAGTAATACATAATTTTTTTAGACCTTAGACCTTACCCGCATTTCTCACAAACAACAAGGAATTTGGAGTGAGTAGTGGAAAAATCAATCCATCACTCAACGCTTACCACTTACTTGTGACAAATCCAGGCTTAAGCTGCTACGCATTTAATTTGTATTGGAGTAGCGGGGTAACAGCCCGCACTACAAGAGTTTGATATTATCGTCTTATACAATTTAGCTGCACATTAGCTTAGTAAACCTTTGACCTTTAACTGCTCACACTCAACAGAAAAAGAGATAAAATCTTCTTCTGTGCGATGGCATAAATTTTCACGGGAAAGATAACTCAAGTGACTAAAACTAATTCAGATTTCCTTGCTTCTTCCGACCCTACAGTGGCAGAGTTAATTAATGGCGAACTAAAACGTCAACAAGACCACTTAGAATTGATTGCTTCAGAAAACTTTACCTCTGCTGCCGTATTGGCTGCTCAAGGTTCGGTACTGACGAATAAATACGCTGAGGGATTACCAGGCAAGCGTTACTATGGCGGTTGTGAAGTAATCGATAAAATTGAGCAAATAGCCATCGACCGCGCTAAACAGCTATTTGGCGCTGCTCACGCAAATGTCCAACCTCATTCTGGAGCGCAAGCTAATTTTGCGGTATTTCTAACGCTATTGGAACCAGGTGATAAAATCATGGGGATGGATTTGTCCCACGGTGGACATCTAACTCACGGTTCGCCGGTAAATGTTTCTGGTAAGTGGTTCGAGGTTTGTCATTACGGCGTTAATCAAGAAACAGAACAGCTAGACTACGAACAAATTCGCGAGCTGGCGCTAAGGGAGCGTCCAAAGCTCTTGATTTGTGGTTATTCAGCTTATCCCCGGATTATTGATTTTGAAAAATTCCGCAGTATTGCCTCGGAAATTGGTGCTTACTTGTTGGCGGATATTGCTCATATTGCCGGTTTAGTAGCTGCTGGACTTCATCCCAACCCGATTCC
The DNA here is from genome assembly GCF_015207665.1 of Plectonema cf. radiosum LEGE 06105. Lineage (GTDB taxonomy): Bacteria > Cyanobacteriota > Cyanobacteriia > Cyanobacteriales > Nostocaceae > Rivularia > Rivularia radiosa_A. Next base: position 55,728 of record NZ_JADEWL010000001.1, on the reverse strand, counting down.
TTATTGTGATGTGGTAACTACAACTACCCATAAAACGTTACGTGGTCCCAGGGGTGGTTTAATTTTAACTCGCGACCCCCAAATGGGTAAAAAGTTTGATAAATCAGTTTTCCCTGGTACTCAAGGGGGACCTTTAGAACACGTAATAGCTGGTAAAGCAGTAGCGTTTGGGGAAGCTCTCAAGCCAGAATTTAAAGATTATTCAGCGGCTGTAATTGAAAATGCCCGTGCTTTAGCCAATCAGTTACAAAATAGAGACTTAAAAATTGTCTCTAACGGTACAGAAAACCATCTCATGCTCGTAGATTTACGGTGTATTGCCATGACGGGTAAGACGGCAGACCAATTAGTTAGTGGTGTGAATATCACTGCGAATAAAAATACAGTTCCCTTTGACCCAGAATCACCCTTTGTTACCAGTGGTTTGAGATTGGGTACGCCTGCAATGACAACGCGAGGAATGGGAGTAGCAGAATTTACAGAGATTGGTAATATAATTGCCGACCGTTTGTTAAATCCTGATTCTCAAGAGGTTGCTGAAGATTGTTTGCGAAGGGTTGCTGATTTATGCCAAAGTTTCCCTTTGTATGAACATCTTACGGTTCCCGTACCGGCTTTGGCATAGATATAAATATAGAAAATTGATGGTAACTACTCCACCACATTAATTCTGCGGGGTTGTAGAGACGCGAAATTTCGCGTCTCTAGATAGTTTTGGGGATAAATGAACCCGTCAGAATAAATCAAAAAGACCACTACGTCTTAATTTAATTTGAAATTTGAAAATCCATTGTAAGTGAAGGCAGTCCAGATAATTCTTTTTTTTACCACTAAGTCTGTTCCCGTTTGCCAAAACTTTGGCAGGGGAAAACAGCAAATAAGGGCGATCGCCAAGCAAAATTTGGCAAAACCATAAGATCAGAAATGCAAAATGTAACGGAATGCAAAGTATAATGAAAACTACGAAATGTTGAAAAATATTAAATAAAGTTTGGTAAATGCGAGTAGCTATCGCCGGAGCAGGCTTGGCAGGGCTTTCCTGTGCCAAATATCTAATCGATCAAGGTCATACTCCCGTAGTCTTGGAAAGCCGAGACGTATTGGGTGGTTTAGTAGCAGCGTGGAAAGATAATGACGGCGACTGGTATGAAACTGGGCTGCACGTATTTTTTGGGGCTTATCCCAATATGTTGCAATTATTAAAAGAACTCGGTATTGAAGACCGTTTGCAGTGGAAAAAACACACAATGATCTTCAACCAACCGGAAAAGCCAGGTACTTACAGTCGCTTTGATTTTCCGAATTTGCCAGCACCGTTAAATGGAATTGTGGCAATTCTGAGAAATAACGATATGTTGACCTGGGGTGAAAAAATTGAGTTAGCCAAAGGATTAGTTCCGGCTATGCTCCGGGGTCAGAAGTATGTTGATTCCACAGATAAATATACTTTTTCTGAATGGCTCAAGCTTCAAGGAGTGAGCGAGGAAGTACAGCAAGATATTTTTATTGCTGCTTCTAAATCGTTAAATTTTATTAATCCTGATGAAATATCAGCCGTTGTGCTGTTGACCGCTCTCAATCGGTTTCTCAGGCAAAAAGACGGCTCAAAGATGGCTTTTTTAGATGGATCTCCTACCGAACGTCTTTGTCAACCACTGGTAGATTATATTCAAGCTGGTGGTGGACAAGTAAAGATAAATGCGCCTTTGAAAGAAATCTTGCTTAACCCAGATGGTAGCGTCAAAGGATTTCTGATGCGCGGTTTGCATGGAGCATCGGACTATATCGAAACCGCCGATGCTTATGTTTCAGCAATGCCGGTTGATGTGATGAAAGTCATGCTACCAGAACCTTGGAAGGATATAGAATGCTTCCAAAAGCTGGATGGATTAGAAGGTGTGCCGGTGATTAATATCCAATTATGGTTTGACCGTAAACTTACAGATATTGACCAATTATTATTTTCGCGATCGCCACTTTTGAGCGTTTACGCTGACATGAGCAATACTTGTCGCGAATATAGTGACCCAAACCGTTCTATGCTGGAATTAGTTCTTGCACCGGCCGAAGATTGGATTAATAAATCTGATGCGGAAATATTGCAAGTAACTCTTGCCGAATTGTCCAAACTGTTTCCTCAGCACTTCGGCTCGTCCGAACCAGCAAAGTTACTGAAACACCATGTGGTAAAAACACCGCGCTCAGTTTACAGAGCGATTCCTGGTCGTCAGGAGTACCGTCCAGAGCAAGTTACTCCCATCTCTAACTTTTTCTTGAGTGGAAGCTACACCATGCAACCATTTTTAGGAAGTATGGAAGGAGCAGTACTTTCTGGTAAACTAACAGCGCTCGGTGTGAATAAATCATTTTCAGTAAAGAGTTCTTCCAGCGTGCAAATGCCTTCCATCCAGCCTGCAACGAATGCTGCAACTGTCTGATTCCCCCCCATGCATGAAAACGTCGGTCTCTGTAGATGAGTCCTACCAAATTTGTCGGCAAATCACAGCAAAGTATGCCAAAACTTTTTATTTAGGCACTTTGTTGATGAATCCAGCAAAGCGACGCGCAATTTGGGCAATTTACGCCTGGTGTCGTCGTACTGATGAATTGGTGGACGGTCCTGGTGCTGCTATGACCACTCCCGAAACTCTAGATTTATGGGAGCAGCATCTCGAATCCATTTTTGCTCAACACCCCCAAGAAAATGTTGATGTAGCTCTTTCGGATACATTAAAGCGCTATCCCATGGATATTCAACCCTTTCGGGATATGATTTCCGGTCAGCGTATGGATTTGTACCGCAGTCGTTACTCCACTTTTGACGATTTATATCTTTACTGTTATCGCGTAGCCGGTACTGTAGGTTTAATGTCAACAGCGGTGATGGGAGTAGACCCTGAGCAAAATACTGCTGCTTGGAACCGTGATAAGCAGCTTTATATTCCCTATGAAGAAGCAATCTCTTTAGGAATAGCATCTCAACTCACCAACATTCTTCGCGATGTCGGTGAAGATGCTCAAAGAGGGCGAATTTATATTCCCACAGAAGATTTAGCCCGGTTTAATTACACTGAGGAAGATTTACTTAAAGGTATAGTAGATGATAGGTGGCGTTCCTTGATGAAATGTCAAATTCAACGAGCGCGGCAATTTTACGCCCAAGCAGAGAAAGGTATTAGTTACCTCTCTCCCGATGCTCGTTTACCAGTTTGGGCGGCTTTAACTCATTACAGTCGCATCTTAAGCGTTATTGAGCGCAATGACTACGATGTGTTCAATCAACGAGCCTACGTACCACAGTGGAAAAAAATCGGAACTCTGCCCTTTGCTTGGTTGCGATCGCAAATATCTTAGGTATAAAGAACATCAACGCACTGGGATATCAAGTTTATCCTAGTGTGTATACAATTTTTTTATTTAAATTTTTTTAATTTAAATATTGACTTGTTCTTTGTTATCTGCTAATATTCATATTTGTTAGACCGGGAGAGATGGCTGAGTGGTCGAAAGCGGCAGATTGCTAATCTGTTGTACGATTAAGGTCGTACCGAGGGTTCGAATCCCTCTCTCTCCGTTTCTAAATTTGAATTATTCAAATTAGTTTCTAAATTAAGCAAATACAACAATGGTGCGTTTAAACTAAAGTTTAAACGCACCATTGTTGTTATGTTATGACTATCGAGTGGTTTTTAAAAACCTCTGAAGTTATAACCAACTCCCACAGAAAGACCAAGGTCAGTTTCATTAAAAAATGCTGCATTAACAGCGGCTGTAGCGGTAAATTTATCTGATAACGGTACGTCTACACCACCAGAAATTAAGAACGATAATTGTGAATCATTTCCAGTTGCTAAAGCTAAACCGGCTCCAACATAAGGAGCAAAAGGTAATCTTTCACGGAAAGGATCTGTTACTTGCTCGAAAGAAAAATCATAGGTAACGGGAACTAAGATTACAGTATCATTACCAAGAACGATTGACGGACGCACTGACAAAATATCTGTCAATCCAAGTTTACTGATAACCATAAAGTTACCATCCCCTAAAGCAGAATCACCACCCAAACCAATATTTCCGGCAATACCGACATAGCTCGAACCACCACGGGTAGAACCACCAAAATCAATATCTGCTTGGGCTAAATCTGAAGAAGCGGGTATAGATGGTTTTAGATTTGCTTGTGGATATTGTAAATTTGTTTCTTGATACTGACGAGCAAGTTCCGCAGATGAAGTTGCTGTTGTTCCAGGAAAGGGTGCGGCATTTTGAGGTATTTGGTTATCCGTATTAGATGTTACTAATTCGGGATTAGCTGATAAATTTGATTCTTCAGAACTTCCATCCGAAAAGCTGGGACTGAAATATTCAACATCCGCGCTTTCCTTTTCAGAAGCAACTTGGTTGATCGATGGTACTGAAGAACCATCAGCAGCGTCATCTACTATTTGAGCAGAGACAGACAATGCACCACTTAATAATGTAAGGGTTGCCAACGACAGCGAAAAAACGCTTTTACGAACAAAGATGGTATTCACGTCCACTCCTAAAACAATATAGCCATTTAAATATTGACTAGCTTATTTCTAATCTATTTTTGGCGATATTGAACATTTAACATCAAAAAAAATACAGCTACATCCATAATTAGGGAGAATTTATGTAAATTGACCACATTTAAAGTCTTTGTAATATCCTTAGTTAAACGGTTGACAAAAATATAATATACATATATAAAAATCTATTTTTCATAGAAAGCGCTCCGCAATCAACTCTTCGGTTGCTAAATTACACTGCACTTTTGACCGAGCGAAAAGTTATTGAGAGGTTACTTTTTAGGTTATGGTCATATTTTCATGAAGATTTTTTGATTTCATCTAAGGGATTGATCAAATATTTTGAAAATGCAATTTACAGAAATAAGTCAAAACCGTGCATGAGTTTTTTTGTCGCAATTATAGTGAAAATAATTTAATTAATTATTTATATAAAAATCATATAAATCCTTGATTTTTTACATAAAAAATAAAAATTTTAATTATCATAATCATTTTTTTTATATCAACAGGAATCTTTAGTAAATATATTTATTTTTGATAAAAAATAAGTAAAGTTGCAATTTAAAGCAAGAGTTTTATGGTATTTTTATTTAATACTAATATCAGCTTTTTGAAAAATCTTTATGCTATTTGAGTCGTGTTTTTATCAGCATAAAATAAGCATAAATTACCAAAAATAAGCTAATTACATTTTGATTTTTTAAGGCTATACAAATCAACCTAATTAGTATTTGTGTTTGTGTATGATTAGTGTAAAAAAAATAAATTTTGATGGAAATAATTTAAACTTAATTTGACGCACCGTGCAATTTAATTGACTGAAAAAATGATTTTATGTTTTCTGTTACAGAGGTACTATATTTTTTTACTTTTGGAATTAAAGTTATAAAAATGGTATTGCTTCTCAACTCTCTTGAGCAATACCTTCAATATTAAAAATATAAAACTAGTTATTAGAGTTACTAAAAACTATCATGAACAGAGTTAAGATTTTGAACTTGGAAATAGATAATTGGTCAATAGAAGAATTACTTGATAACTTAAAATCAGGAGTAATATTCACGCCAAATGTAGACCATATCATTAAACTTCAAAGAGACCCGGAATTTTTTAGAGCTTATAGCCTTGGAGATTATAAAATTTGTGATAGTCAAATACTCATCTACGCATCTAAATTTTTAGGAACACCAATTAAACAAAAAATATCTGGTTCTGATTTATTTCCGGCTTTTTGTAATTATCATAAAAACAATGAAGAGATTAAAATATTTTTATTAGGTGCTGCTCAAGGTGTGGCATATCGCGCACAAAAAAAAATTAATCATAAAGTAGGAAGAAAGATTGTTGTTAACACTTATTCTCCACCTTTTGGTTTTGAGAAAGATGAAGCCGAATGTCAAAAAATAGTAGATATAATTAATAATTCAGATGCTACGGTATTAGTGATAGGGTTAGGTGCGCCAAAACAAGAAAAATGGTTGTACAACTATAAGGATAAATTAAAATCTATCAAAATATTTATGGCATTAGGAGCAACTATTGATTTTGAAGCAGGAAATGTCAAAAGAGCGCCAAAATGGATGAGTGAAATCGGATTAGAATGGTTATTTAGATTGTTGTGTGAACCAAAAAGATTATGGAAAAGATATTTATTAGATGATATTCCTTTTTTGTTCTTAATTTTGAAACAAAAACTTAATTTGTATATAAAGAAAGATGCTGAGAATAGCCAAACATTTTTACTCCTATTCCGTTCTAAGATTACCTATCTCTTTTTACCTCTTTCCTCTGCGCTCTCTGCGTCTCTGCGGTTTTTTAATCGGTAATCTTCTGCCCGGAAGGGAGTAAGTAAGAAGTCGGGTTTTTAGTAAAAACCCGACTTCTATTATTTTAATGACATACTGAGGTAATAAAAGAGTTCTATTTTTTAGCAAAGATGATATAAAAACTTAATAAGTAAATTTATGCTATCGAAATAATTTCAGCTAAATTCTGCAAATAAGCTTTTCTAACTAACATTTGAGGTGTGCTATTAAGTCCGACTTTACTTAAAATTTCTTCCCAACGATATACCCAATCATGCCTCAATAATGAGTTAATTAGATTTTGTTTTCGTATCTTTTGCAATCTTTCCGGTTGTGCATCTAATTCGGCAATGATATTTACTAATTCAGTAGTTTTATAAGGTACCTCAATTACAGCATCAGACCAATCAAAATGTGTATTATAAGCTTCACAAACTGGTGGTGTTCCAATCATTACTGCTCCTGCTGCGGCTCCTTCAAAAAAGCGGGAACCTAATTCTTCTTGTCCCCCTGTTTGATTACCGCTATCAAATTTTGCTTTATTGGCAATAAAATAACGACTTCTTTTAATTAAATTACTATATAAAATTCGATGTTCTTGATAATTCCTCATTTCTAAACCTTTAAGAGAATCGTATAGATAAAGGAAGTTTTCTCGTTCGGTTAGCTCTAGTAAAGATTTATGTGTGATTTCTGAACGACGACCAATACTATAAACATCGATATGTCTTTGAGGAAGCTGTGGATAAGGACAGAACTTTACAGCATCGACGGCATAAGGCAAACTATAACAAGGACGTTTAACTAACTGACTTATAGCATCAACACTTTTGCTCTGAGTGGTAAATATATAATCAAAATCTTTTGCTAATTTTAAGCAAAGTGCAGTTTTGGGATTTTCAAGTTCCTTTGCCCAAATTTCATCTATCCATAATACTGCTTTTTTACATTTGTCGCGCCATCCTTTTATGGCATTAATACAGGTCATATCCCAAAAATGTTGACAAATAAAGAATAATAAATCATATTCTTTATCGATGATTAATTCTTTACAACCGGAGTGTAATAATTTGCTTTGACCTAAAGTTGAACCTGCACAGTTAGCCGCTTTTTTTATGATTTTAGATTTAAAATTAGATACATATACTGGTGAGATTAAATCGGCATAATCAAAATTAGTAATTACATCTTCAAATTCGTATTCCGCAGAACGAAAAGCTTCGGAATGAAAACCTCGCATTGATATTATTAAAACACGGGTTTGTTGATGAGAATTAATATAGTTATTTGGGATATTAGAGTTAAACTTTGATTGGAAATCCAGTTTTTGCTTGATAGTTTCTAACATAATTACAATATTTATTACAAGATTTTGTTAATCTATACAATGTGTTTATTGGCATCTATGAATTGAAGAATTTGATATTAAGATAGTAGCTTACTTAAAAGTGCTTGTTTTGGAGCATTTACTGTTTGCCAGTCATTTTGTAATATGCCTCCAGTACCTTTACTATTAGGATTCCAGCACCAATAAGCGAAACTCAAATTATTCCGTTTAATGTAATCTACAAACTTTTGTTGCCAGATACCTTCTTTAGATTTACTGTCAACATAATATCCACCAAATTCGCCAACAAAAATGGGAGCGATGCGTTTTGTGGCAATATAGTGAAATCCGATTTCCCAACGTTGATAAAGATTGCTGGGAAATGCTGCATCTTGAAACCAGGAGACTTTTGCACCACCGTATTCGTGAGGAGAATAAACCAGTTTGTGAGGTTTTTTCAGATGTATGGGATATTCCCGAACACCTTCTAAATTTGCACCCCAAAAGTAGCCATGCTGTCGTTGATTGGGTACATTTTTTTCCACTCCTTCTACTACAATCAACCAGTTAGGATTTACCTGAAGAATCTTATTTCCAGCATTTTGTGCAGCTAAGCGCCAATCTGTTGAAGTATAATCAGTTCCCCAACTAGCACTACCATGGGGTTCGTTTTTCAAATCTGCACCGATAATATTGGGTTGATTTTTATAGCGGTTTGCTAAAAGAATCCAAGTGTCTACCCAATCTTTTTCTGTAAAACCATCTCCATACCATAATTCTGAAATATGTCCATCTTTAAGACAGTGACTATCTAATAAAATCAGCAATCCCTGTTTTCCCGCTTCTTGGATAATTAAATCCATCACTTCTAGAGGAGTTTTGCCATAAAATTCTGCATTGGCACCAATAGAAAAATCTATACCAGTAACCTGAGAAGATTGCAGTGCTTCCACTGAATAGGGTAAGCGAATTAAGTTATAACCCAAACTTTTAATATGACGAAGCATTTGTTTGTAGTCTCTTACCCATAAACCATGAGGAGCGTGGGTTTCAACTTCCATCCCAAACCAATTAATACCGCGCAGGGACACTACTTTACCAGTACTATCAACTATATGAGAACTTCGTGTAGAAAAGGGAGGCACAATGGTAGTAGCTGCGACAGAAGTATTACCTTTAAATGTCCCGATTAATTGAAAAAAGCCAAAACTTAAACTTATACACAACCATCCAAGTATGAAGCCGGTTAGGATATGTTTTGTAGTTCTTCTCAAGTTTGGGCTTGTTTTAGGAATATTAAATAGTCTCCATATACTCTGTTTAAAACTATTGAAGATACTACGGATAACAGGTGAGTTAAGCAGCATAATTATTTTACATAGAAATGATTGTACTCTTTACACTGTCATAGAAATGTTCTCGGCGCAGCACAGACCATGTAAGTCTGTTATCAAGCAGTTTTTCCTGTTCTGCTTTTTTAAACGCTAATAACTGCATTAAACTACGGGCAAAACTTTTTGGATCATCGGCTATTTTGATAGCAGAGGGATAGGTTGAAATACCGCGCATGGCTACATTTGTAGCTACTATGGGGCTTCCAGAAGCAATAGCATCCAAAGTTTTGATTTGAATTCCACCGCCACTAACAGAAGGAATCGCAATCACTTTTGCTAATCCCATAAATGCTTGTGCATCAGTTACAAATCCGCAATATTTGACATTGGGATATCGTTCGATTAACCATTTTGCACCAGAGCCAGCAACATGAATTGATATATTTGTCGGTAAATGAGGATAAACCGCTTGGAAAAACCACTCTAAACCAGACTTGTTAGCTTTCCATGTCCAGCTACCGATGATTCCAATATCGCAGTTTTTGGTTGCTGAATTTTTTGATGGTATTGTCCAGCTAGAAGGTAGATGAAACACTTTACTACTTTTATTTTGGGTATAAAAGTAATTAGAATCATCAGATGTTAAAGTCCATACTTGTTTTGAGGAAGCAGCTAAGTTGTCTTCCATTCTTTTTATCAGACGAGCTTCTCTTTTGTATATGTATTTTGAAACATATTTTTTAGCCGCTTTTAATTGTGTTTCGTAAAGTTGATGTTCTACATTGTGAGCAATAAATATAATTTGGGATTTTTGACCTAATAAAGGTAATAACCAACCTAATTGAGCATGGTCGATAATGATAATGTCATAGTCATTGACCTGTAAAATATCTTTGATTTTTGTCAAATATTTTTGAGAATAATATTTTGCTGCTGAGTAAGGAAGCTGTTGACCTAGGCTTAAAGCCATCCACAAAAATGGATGATATTTTGATTTTTCTGTTTCTATATATCGTTGTTCAACTACAATTTCATGACTATTTTCAGAATTGATATCATTTGGGCGCTGATAACCGACAACAAATACTTCATGTCCGGAGTATTTTAAAGCGTTAATAAAACATTGAGATGCGATTTCACCACCAGTTTTTTTCCCACTGGGAAGAACGGTTGTTAAATACAAAATTTTCATTGATTGAGTAAACTAAAAATATAGGAAAAATTTAGATTAATGATTTAATATCCGATACGACTTCATGTATAACTTGATTTCCAAATAGTGATTCAAGTACTTTTTCCTCGATATAACTTTTTTGAACATTGCATAGTAAATTAACAATTGCTGCTGCAAAAGATTGTGTATCTGAAGCAATTTTGAAATACTGTTTAACTGAAAGAGGTAAACCCGCTATTCCTTGGGGTGTAGAGACAATGGGTTTACGAGCCATTAACATTTCTAAGGATTTAATACTAACTCCACTACCTGTTAAAACGGGATTAATTAATACTCTTCCAGAATGATAAATTTCTTTGGAGGATGATGGATTAATGCTTAAATCTACACCATCGATATTTTCACATAGCTGCCTAATTTTATTTATCGGTTTCGCTCCAGCGATTAAAACTTTTACATTCGATAATTGAGAACGAATTTCAGGCAGAACTTGAGTTAAGAACCAAATAATACCAGCTACATTATTATTAGAATATAGATTACCTAAAAACACAACTTCATATTGAGAATAATGATGATTATTTTGGTAATTATTATCTAGGTTTTGAGACTTATTGAATTCTATTAAAGGAGGTAAATAACGTCCATTTTTAAATCCATGAGACTTCCAGAATTTTAAATCTTCTGGGGAAATGTCATAGAATAAAAGACTATTGTTTAATAAGGATTTTTCATATTGTTCTAAATGAGAAACTGATAAATATCTTTTAATTTTACTTGTGCCAATTGCAGAATGAAATAATCTTTGATAATACAGATGTTCAATGTTATGACAGCGAGTAACTATCGGTATATTAAAATATTGACTTAGTTGAGATGCAACATCTCCACCATGAATACCATCTAACCAAACAATATGAGGTTTAAAAGCACGAACTTGAGAGATTAAATCATTTAATTTTTGCCCCCTAACAAGTCTAGAAGTAACTTCTAAAGGATAGCGAAATAAATTGAAAATTCTGCTAGCTTTAGCACATAAATTATATTGAAATGGAATAAAATAAGCAGAATTAACATATTTTTTGATTTCGGCTATTTCGCCATAATCGGGAACTCGATCAAACCAGCATATCAGTTGTAGCTCAACGCCAATTTGAGCAAAAGCTTTTATTCTGCGCCACATATCTATCCGTCCGCCGTGAATAGCAGGATAAGGGATATCATGACATACTAAAGTCATCTTCATATTGTTAGTTATTTTCGGGAAATGTTTTTATATTTATCCATTGTTCTTCTATTAAAGAAGAATTATTGTATTGATAAGTTTTGGCAAGAGAATACTCAATAGCAAGGGAAAAAACAGTAGAAACATAGACTATCCAAAAAATACTATTAGTTTCTACAAGGGTGCTTTCACTGATGTTGTACATCACTAAGAAAGTTAAATATATCAAAGGCCAAATACCCTCTATACATTTGGTAATTCGCAACCACATTACTCCTCGGAAATAAGTAGTAATAAAGCTCAATAAAAATACCGATAAGCCTGCAATACCTAATTCTGCAAATAAATCCATAAAGCCGTTATGTCCGTAAGGACATTCCCAGGCAAGAGTACGCCAAAGATAAGCTGTAATTTCACTGTTCCAATCCCTCCAGACAGCATTAAATCCATAGCCTAACCAAGGACGTTCTCTGATTAAATCAAACATTGCACTCCATATATCGGTGCGTCCGGTTAGAGTTAAATCTTTACCTAATGCATCGGCGACAACTGGTAAATTATCTAGCAATAATGTAGATATGCTGCCAACTGTCAGTATTAGTGCAATTATCAAAGGTATTAATTGGTTGTAATTACTTCGCCAACTTCTATAAAGAAACAAAATAACTGTTAGAGATAGAAAAACAACTAAAGAGGACTTGGAAGTTGAAAGTACGATTAAAGCGATGGAAAGAATATAGCCAGCCCAGGGAATCCAGCGATATTTAATATTACGAATGGGATTACTCATCGCAACAAATAAAAACACCATGCTACTGAAAACCATTAATCGACCCAAAATATTTTTATGAGTCATGATTCCCCGCCAAGCACCTGCATGAATTCCTCCTTCTTGGACTGTCATTAAGCCATATTTTGGTAGCGCAATGGCAAATATAAAGCTGAGTACAATTACTATTCCCAAAGCTGCTGCTAATAGTTGTAATTGTTCTCTTAAAGTGAAACGCATTGCCATGTATACAGCAAATACACTTGTTCCTAACAGCAATCCGCTACGTCTTGGAGTCACATCCGGTGCGAAAGTCCATAAGATTGAGGCTATAACAATTCCTAAAAATAGCCATATCCAAATATCTTTTTGTGCAACACGAACAAAATTTTTCTGATGCGCTGCTATTAACAAGAAAGTTATTGTATAGATTGCCGTAAAGAATTTAGGACTGTAGGGGTCACTACTTATTCCCCCACTACTTCCACCTTCTATAAGTACAGGTATCAAGGCACTTGTAGAAAGAAAAAGAGTAAATACAACGAATATCTTTTCGGTTAGCTTTGGTAACTTTGGCATACCGAATATATTTCCTAATATATAATTTTTCTATGAATAAAAATACCTAAAATTTCCAGGTATTGTTAAACTTCATACTTTTTTAAGTGAATTAATTAATGAAGTTTTTTAATTAATGAATCAATTCGCTGATTTTGTCAATAGATGATTTTGATTTTATCTAAAGGTTTAAATTATGTTTAATCACTTCATCTATTTTCTAAATATCAAGTTTTAAAAAGCTGATAAACTATGCAAAATATGATTTATAGAGTTCGGTGCAAAGAGAACATTTTATATATACTGAATATATTATTGAAATCATTATGCGTGTTTTTACTCTTTTTAACAATGTTAATAAACCAAGATTTTACTTAATCTTCATCAGCTAGTCCGATTTCAGTAAAGTTTTGATTAATTCAGAAAAATATATTCAGCCTATCGCTCTATTATTAAGTTTCAAACAAGATATGTCCTAGCCTGTCAGAGAAATTATTGAGATGTAGTAATATGCAAATACCTTAAAGCGAAACATCTCAATTTAATTACTGTATTAATACAATGCTATGGACGCTGCCGAAAATCAGTAATACGTGAAAAATAACCATAGTCAGTATTTAAATTATCTTTACTAACAGGTTAGCAACACAATATTTACAATTGCGTTATCTACCGAAAACGTATATTAAATTGTTTGAAATGGGATTTTGAATGGAAACACAAATGCCAATCACAGAAGAAGATTTGCAGTCTCTAAGTAAAACTGATTCTTTATCTAGAGAGCCATATTGGTTATTAAAAAGACCGGAAAATTTGGAAGAAGAAAACATTCCTTTTGGTCGCATTTTCTCAACTTTGCGTCGTCGAGCAGCTTTAATTGCTAGCGTCGCTGTCATCGCAACCACCGGAGCAGCTTACTGGAGTTCCACTCGTACTCATTCCTATGAAGGCAAATTTCAATTACTAGTTGAACCTTTAAGAAATTCTGAAAGCGAACTGCTAGTTTTACTGTCTCAAACTCTTCAGCAAGATGTAAATAAAATTACAAGAGACAATACTACGGCTTTAGATTATCAGGCTTTGGTAGAGGTTTTAAAAAGCCCGAAAATTATCGAACCTGTAGTTGAGGAAATACAGGCTAAATATCCCGGAGTTACCTACGGCAAATTGGCTGGTGGTAGCAGTTCTGGGAAAGTTCCTAGCGCAGTTAAGGATGGTACTTTACACATTAGCCGACTTTCTCAAGGTGAAATTGAATCCAGAGTCATTGAAATTCGCTACAAGGATTCCAATCCTGATAAAGTTCTCTATGTGTTAGATAAAGTTTCTCAAGCTTATCGAAAATACAGTCTCGAACAAGAACAAACGAATTTACGTCAAGGAATCAAATTCGTCGAACAGCAGATTCCCAAGTTGCGCTTACGAGTCAATACACTCCAAGGACAAATGCAGCTTTTTCAGCAGAATTACAATTTATTTAATCCTGAACTTCAAGGAGAACAATTACTTAACAGAGTCGATCAATTGCAAGCAAGCAAAATAGAAGCGTCAAAAAAACTCGCAGAAACCAAATCGCTTTATGCTTCCTTACAAAAACAGTTGGGAATGTCTCAAAATACCGCGATCGCAGCTTCAGCTTTAAGTGAATCACCGCAGTATCAACAGATACTCAAACGAGTTCGAGATATAGAAGCGGAAATTGCCACCGAGTCGGTACGTCTAAGTGATGCCAATCCGGTAATGCAGTCTCTGAGGGAACGACGAGGCAAACTCATACCTTTATTAAAGCGGGAAGCACAATTGGCTTTGGGTTCCAATGTATCCGAAGAATTACTGAATCCCCAGGTAGGAGTTTATCAAAATTCCGTTCGTCGGCAACTGATCCAGACAATGGCTGAAGCTGCAAACCAAATTCAGTTATTAGAAGCAAGCTTGAAAGCTACCGATGATGCTTTAATCGGATTAAATCAACAAATTAAGCAATATCCCGTAGTTAGTGGTAGATATGCCAATTTGCAACGAGAATTACAAGTTGCTAGCGATACTCTCAAGCAGCTTTTAGGTAAACAAGAAGCACTACGGGTAGATGCTGCTCAGCAAGAAGTTCCTTGGGAATTAATTATGCCTCCAAGGCTACCCCAAGATAAAAATGGTAACGCGATCGCAGATAATTCTAAAGGTAAACTCGATATTATTTTAGGAGGAGTTGCAGGTTTACTATTAGGTGTTTTAGTTGCTTTTCTTTTAGAGAATGCTCAGAATGTTTTCCACGATTCTCAAGAAGTGAAACGAAGCGCGAAATTACCTTTATTAGTCACGATTCCTTACTTAAAAGAAATCAAACAATTAACTCCTACTGAACAAGAACTAGTTTATACCCTCGAAACCGAAGAACGCTGGCTTCTACAAAATGGTGGTGGTAGAAATCAACAGCACAAAACTTCTCCTTATACACAAGCTTTTTACTCTTTGTATACCAGAATCCAAGCTTTTCGAGAGCAAACTAAGATTTGTTCGCTAATTGTGACATCAGCTACTCCAGGAGAAGGTAAATCTACTGTAGCGACAACTTTGGCAAAAACAGCCGCAGAAGCTGGTTTACGGGTGTTGTTAGTGGATGCTAATTTGCAAAATCCTCAAGTACATCACAGTTTGGGTTTGGTAAATACCCAGGGATTAAGCGAAATACTTTC
The DNA here is from genome assembly GCF_015207665.1 of Plectonema cf. radiosum LEGE 06105. GTDB lineage: Bacteria > Cyanobacteriota > Cyanobacteriia > Cyanobacteriales > Nostocaceae > Rivularia > Rivularia radiosa_A. The sequence goes on along the minus strand of NZ_JADEWL010000001.1, from coordinate 40,287 downwards.
CCAAGGTTTAGATTTAAATGATGCAATTGGACAATCTTATGAAGAAGAAAATTTATTTGTAATCACCGCAGGAGAGATACCTCGCAATCCTGCAAAGCTGTTTTCTTCACCGAGAATGCAAAATTTTGTCAAGCGATCACAAGCTGATTTCGATTTAGTAGTGTACGACACTCCCCATATTTTGGGACGTTTAGATACCAGTATTTTAACGACTCATGCCGATGGAATTTTGATGGTTGTAGGACTAGGTAAAACTGTTCGTCCCTCACTTTCAACAGCATTGGATGAATTGAAAGCTGGACGTAATCGGATTTTAGGTTTAGTTACTAATACCTTGGAATCCTGATTAATCGGTTAAAGCCGATACATCAAAATTAAATAACTTCCGACTAAACAAATTGTGAATTCCTTAAACCCAATTACCAGGTATATTAAGAAAAAAGTATCTAGCCAGTTCATTCGTAATCTTGGCTGGCTGGGTATGGCTGAGATATTTTATAGAGTCTTACGTTTAGGATTAGTAGTCATCATCGCCAGGTATTTAACTCGCTATGATTACGGTTTGGGAGCGATTATTCTGGCGGTGCGAGAGTTTGCAATTACTTTTGCTGATGTTGGTATCGGTGCAAAGATTATCCAAGCTGATGAGAAAGAACTTCCGCAGTTATGTAGTTCTGCTTTTTGGTTAAACTGGTTGATTTTTGCCAGTTTATTCATGATTCAAGCTATTGCTGCATTTCCTATTGCTTGGTTTTATCAAAGTAAAGAGATTATTTTTCCCATTATTATTACTGGAATAGCTTATTTAATTTGGCCGATTCACGGTATTCAAAAAACTTTAATTCAAAGAGAAAATCGGTTTAAAGTCATCGCATTTACCAATGTAGTTCAATACTCTATTTCGGGAATATTGACGGCAATCTTCGCCGTTATGGGTATGGGAGTATGGGCTTTTGCACTGCCGGTTGTGATAGTTGCTCCCTTAGAAATTATCATATATTACAAATATCATTCCTGGCGACCTCGTGAAGGATTTACAACAGTATATTGGGATGAAATATTAAATTTTGGCAAACATATTCTCGGTGTGGGATTGCTGAAAACTTTGAGAAATAATTTAGATTATTTAATAGTTGGACGTTTTGTCGGGATTGAAGAATTAGGAATCTACTTTTTTGGTTTTAATGCTGGTTTAGGAATCAGTTTAAGTATCATTAATGCCATTAGTTCGGTAATGTTACCTCATTTATGTTCAGCACGTACAGAATGGCTGGAATTCCAACATCGTTATTTCCACAGTCTCAGAACTATTGCTTTGATCATTATTCCTTTTGTATTGTTTCAAGCTAGTTTAGCTCCTATTTATGTTCCCATTGTTTTTGGTCAACAGTGGATAAGTGCCATCCCAATTTTAATATTAATTTGTTTATCAGCGATTCCCAGGCCTTTTGCAGATGCAGCATCTCAATTATTAGTAGCTGTGGGAAAACCTCACTTAGATTTACGATGGAATGTCATGTTTACCAGTTTATTTACTCTCTTCTTATTTATGGGAGTTAATATTTCAATTATTGCCAATACTTTTTTAGATTTCGATACTGTTGATAGTTTGACATTAATATTAGGAAAAAACTGGAAAGTTATCGGCATAGCTTTATCTGTTCTGTTAGTTCACGCGATTTTTTTGCCGTTTTTTACCATATGGGCTACAGGTTATGTGTTTCCCAAGAAATTACATAAATTTTAAGATGGGACTTTTAGTATATTTTTATGCTTTTTAACAAAATAAAAACCCGTTTTTTAAGTATTAATACTATTTTATTTTGCGTGTAGTAATTAAAAATACTAAAAACTGGAGATTGAGCGCGATCGCGATTACTCGCTTCTCTTACTGATAAAAAAACCCTACAGTGCTGAGTCGAAAATCTGCTGTGCAGTCAGGTTTAATTGTGGAAAACACCGAGAAATTATCGGATTATTTCCTCGAAATAAAGTTTTGACATATTCCCCCTCCACTAAATGACAAACAAAAATAGCAGGTTGTTTGGGGTTGCCAATAAAATCTCGTCCTCCTAAGCCAGCGTAATCGACAATCCAATATTCAGAAATGCCCATTTTTTCATAATCAGCAAACTTTTTATAATAATCATCACGCCAATTTTGACTAACGACTTCGATTACTAAAGGAATTGATTCTGGTTGCTCGACGGTAGAATATTTTTCCCACAACTGTTCATTTTTTAAATTGCTGCGGTTGATCAAAAGTATATCGGGACAGTAAGCAAAATCAGATTCTCCATCAGAAAAAGCGACTAATGCCGTTTTCGGAATATTGTATGGAAGATTTAACCGAGTAAATTCAATACCAATTTGCAAACCTAAAAAACCCGTGACATTTTCATGTTTGCCAGAAGGTTGAGCCATTTGAATAATTATTCCATTATGTAGTTCATAGCGATTTCCATCCGGCTTTTGATCCAAAAATTCTTGAATGGTTAATAGTTGTTGTTTTGACAATGCTTGAATCATACTAATTCCTCAAATTCTCTACAAACTTTATTACTACGTTCAAATTTAATCGTAGCGTCACACACCCTACCGGCTGGGAGTGGGGAATTAGGAATTAGGAGTTAAGAGTTAGTACCACCGGAGTTAGGAATTAGAAGTTAAGAGTTGACAGTTAACAGTTTATTTCCCCCCATCCCCCCATCCCCCCATCCTCTTACTGCATACTACAAACAGCTGACCTAAACTGTTGAGAAACAAATGGTAAAATTTCTCTACTTTTAGCGTTTGATTTCCCTTCCGTAAATACCACTAATAAATAAGGACGCTTATCCGGTATTTCAATATAAGCTGCATCGTGACGAACTGAGGAAGTCCAACCGGCTTTTGACCAAATTTTTGCTTCTACAGGAAGACTACCACCTGAAAAACCTGTGATTTGGTCTTCTTCTACATCTTGTGGTAACTCTTCGGGGTTCAAACTGCGCTTCATGATATTCATCATTTCTTGAGAACGACTTGCACTAACTGCAACCCCACCCACAATCCCGTGCAATAATCTGGCGATCGCATTAGTAGTTAACATATTACGATTTTCTAAAAATTGTCCGTAAAAGGCTCGTTCCCGTCCGTAGGGACCATCACCCCAAGTTTTTTGACAAACATTTACTGTCTGTAATTCTTCCCATCCCAAAGACTGTAAATAGCGGTTGACAATATGACGCTGTTGTTTCCAAGTTTCAAATGGTCCGGGTGATAATTCTGGTCCCGAAGTAGTCCCCGTTAATACATCTACAATCAAGCTCGTAGCATCGTTACTCGAATCCACAATCATATCCCGTATGGCTCGCTGTAGCTCTGGGGAATCTTCTACCATACCTTTTTCTAGCCATTCATGTATCGCTAGCAAATAAAATAATTTGACTACAGAGGCCGGATAAATTGTTTCGACACCCCGATAAGTAAAACCACGAACTGGATGATTCCAAAAAGCATCTGGAGTTAAAGCACCACCCGTATTTACAGATACCGGCGGGTCGTAGATAATCCAAGTTACAGCAATTTGGTTACGAGCTAACGTAGGAAATTCAGCCCAAGTAGCTTCTAATATACTATTACCAAGTGTTTCAAGTTGTTCGTCGCGGTTAAAGAAAAACATCGTTACCGTCCGATTTTGATTTAAACTTCGTTGTTATTACTTACAAAGTTTTATGGTTTCTCAAGAGGAATTGCAAGCAAATTTTGAATATGTAACCCAAGCTGATTTGAATATCTACGATTCTCCTGAATGTCAAGGTTTGTCAACTCAAGCGGAAAAGGGAAGATATTTACAGGTAATCCTAGAAACGTTAAATCAAAGTTCAGTCAAGGTATGCTTATCTGAAGATGATTACTCCGGTTGGGTGTTAATTGACGATTTACAGGTATTATCTCCAGCGGCTGAACCTTTACAAATTAAATCATTTTCCCCAGTTCAAATAAAGCAACTTTTACCGTCAGTTATCGCTTTTACCCAAAAAGCTATGGAACAACCAAATTATTACCTTTGGGGTGGTACCGTTGGACCAAATTATGATTGTTCGGGACTGATGCAAAAGGCTTTTGCTTTGGTGGAAATTCGCTTACCCAGAGATGCTTATCAGCAAGAGGCTTTTGTTCAACAAGTTTGTACTGTGGAGAATTTTGATTTAAATTCTTTAGAAGCAGGTGATTTAATATTTTTTGGCACTCCTCAAAAAGCCACTCATGTAGGTCTTTATTTGGGAGATAGTTATTATATCCATAGTTCGGGAAAAGATAAAGGACGAAATGGTATTGGAATTGATCGTCTTTCGGAACAGGGAGATGAGGTTAGTCGGTCATATTATCAGCAGCTACGAGGTGTAGGAAGGGTGGTAAGCAGTTACATCCCACAAAAAGGCTAAGGATAAATAATTATGAGAAATGGGTTTGTTTCTGGAAGTTTGACGGTTAAGGAAGATGCCATATCTCCTGTTCTCGATGTTTCAGTGGTAGTACCAGTTCATAACGAAGTGGAAAGTTTACCTCATTTACTCGAAGCAATTTCATCCACTTTAATTGAAAGTCATTTAAATTACCAAATTATCTGCGTTGATGACGGTTCCACTGATGGTTCTATTCAATTATTGAAAGAACAAGCACAAATCCGCACCGACCTCAAAAGTATTATTTTACGACGCAATTACGGTCAAACTGCGGCAATGGCAGCCGGTTTCTTCCATGCACAGGGCAAATCTATTGTAACTTTAGATGCCGATTTACAGAATGACCCCGTAGATATCCCCATGTTATTGACAAAGTTAGATGAAGGGTACGATTTAGTCAGTGGTTGGCGCAAAAATCGTCAAGATGCCGCTCTCACCCGTTTGTTACCTTCCAAAATTGCCAATTGGTTAATTCGTCGCATCACCAGCGTGAATATTCATGATTATGGTTGTTCTCTTAAAGCCTATCGTAGCGAACTTGTAGCAGATATGAACCTGTACGGAGAACTACACCGTTTTCTACCTGCCTTAGCTTATATTGAAGGTGCCAGAATTACCGAAATCCCAGTTCGTCACCACCCTCGTCGTTTTGGTCGCAGTAAATACGGTTTAGGTCGTACTTTCCGAGTCATGATGGATTTATTTACTATCGCATTCATGAAAAAATTCCTCAGCCGTCCGATGCACGTTTTTGGATTGTGGGGCTTGATTTTTATGGTGTCCGGTGGCGCAATAAGTCTTCATCTAACTTGGACTAAATTAATATTAGGTCAAAATATTGGCGATCGCCCTTTATTGATTTTAGCTGTGTTGCTTTTAGTCACCGGAGTACAGCTATTTTGCTTCGGGTTACTCGCTGAATTATTAATGCGTACTTACCACGAATCCCAAGGAAGACCAATTTATCGCATCCGCGAAGTTATACAAAATCAAAGGGAACAGTAAACAGTTAAATAAGTCTGAGAATTTAGACCCCCGACTTCTTCAAGAAGTCGGGTATCTCAACACCGTGATTTCGATACATACAAATAGGATTGTTATATAGCCGCAATCAACCTCACCTGTTTATACAACCACCATTCATAAAACCTCGGATTTTTCTCAATAAAAATACTTAATTTCAACTTTTTTTGTGATTTTAATTACTACGAACACTTAACTATCAAAATAAAGTGGGAGCGTGAGAACCCCTGAAATTTATCCAGGGGATGAAACGCGACTCAACAGGTTTTAACAATACGATATTTTTGGTAAAATCAATCATGATGTTGGTGAAAAACCCATAACAAAAAAACATCATAAATTAATTAAAAGTAGCCGTACAACCAAGAAATTGGTCGAGGCGGGTAGGGCTGTTTGAAACACGAGACTTAACAAAAAGGCACGTTTTTTTTGCTCAATTCAATCCTCAATCAAAAAAAACCAATACAATAAAAATCTAACTTAAGCAAGTATTTTTACAAAAATTTTTGAAAATTTGAAAAAAAATTTTAGATTTCGTGTTTTTCTGATATTATATTTTTTATAGAAAGATTATTTTTATAATGGGAATATTGCCCTCTCAAAAAAAAATACTTACACCCGATTATAAAAATATCGTTTTATTTATTTTTAATCATATCACAGCCAGTTGATTTTTCCTCACTTGATGCAGAGCAAATAATTTTTCAGTAAATTAAAGAGATATGTAAAGTAATGTAACATAGAGATAGTAGTTTGTTTATTTGAAGTGATTTAAGAGCAAATAACAAACTACAAATCACAAACCTCACACAAGAATTGCATCTGCCGTGAAAGTATTATTATCAGTAGATAGCCAAGTACGGCGAAACCTGCTAGCTTTATTTGCAGCAGGTTTGCTATTTTGGGCTAGTTTGGCTTCATTACTGCCAACTTTACCGCTTTATATTGAAGATATAGGAGCAACAAAACAGCAAATAGGCGTAATAATGGGTAGTTTTGCGATTGGGCTATTGATATTTCGCCCATTTTTAGGTCAAATAGCAGATAAACGCGGTCGAAAAATCGTGTTGATAATTGGTATTATATCAGCAGTGATAGCTCCCATCGGCTACAATTTTGTGCAATCAATACCATTGTTAATGGTAATAAGAGCTTTCCACGGTATTAGTATTGCAGCCTTTTCCACCGGATTTTTGGCATTAGTTGCAGATATTGCACCAGTAGAAAATCGTGGGGAATTAATCGGCTATATGAGCTTAGTTAATCCAGTTGGTTTAGCAATTGGTCCGGCTTTAGGTGGTTATTTAATGGAAGCTGCTGGTTATACTTCATTATTTATATTATCCACTGCTTTGGCTTGCCTGGCATTATTATGTACCATACCAATTATTAATCCCATAGTTCCAGTAGAGGAGCAAGTAGTTAATAACGACAGTCCATTTTGGCGAAAATTGATTAGTCCGAGAGTGAGGATTCCGGCTTTTATCTTGTTAATTATAGGTTTGATTCTTGGTAGTTTACATACCTTCGTACCATTATTTATCAAATCAACCGAAGCAGAGCTAAATCCTGGATTATTTTACACAGTAGTGGCGATCGCCAGTTTTTGTTCGAGGTTATTTTGCGGAAAAGCCAGTGATAAATTTGGTAGGGGTTTATTTATCACTTTGAGTTTAGTTTGTTATAGTTTGGCATTACTATTATTATGGACAGCCAATAGTTCGGAAGATTTCTTATTTGCAGCGATAATCGAGGGAATTGGTGGTGGGACAATAATTCCGATGATTGCAGCGATGATTACAGATAGAGCTTATCCTCAGGAAAGAGGAAGAATATTTAGTTTATGTATGGTAGGCTTTGATATTGGTGTTGCTCTTGCAGGACCAATTTTTGGTTTAGTCGCTCAACACATTGGTTATCGCAACATATTCGGATTTAACTTTGCGATCGCTTTAATCGCAGTAATTATTTTTATGACTTTATCAAGTAAAAATTTACCTGCTTCCTTACGCTTTGCTTTTGGACGTGGAGTCGATATTTATTCACTCAACAAAGTAGAAGTTAGGAGTTAGTTGACAGTTGACAGTTGACAGTTAGGAGTTAGAATTTATTACTGATAACTGGTAACTGATAACTGACAACTGATTACTCCCCATTGCTTCTTACTGCTTTTAATAAAGTAAACCAAAAGCGAGAACCTCCATTTTCACGAGGGGTAAAACCAATTTCTCCTCCCCAACGTTCTACCGTGATTTTGCAAAAATAAAGTCCGAGTCCAGATTTACCAAATTTTTTTTTACCTTGAGTAAACTTTTGAAATAAAGTATCGGCAATTTCTTCTGGAACACCACTTCCTTCATCTTCTACACTCACAAGAATATAATCTTCTTGTTGTTGTAAATTGATCGTAACTGTGGTGTTTGAGGGGCTATGACGAAAAGCATTTTCGATCAAGTTTGCTAAAATCCGATCTAAACGCGATTTATCACCAACTATTCGCCAATCTGCGGTTAAATCTATATCCGACGATAGTTGTAACCGCATTTGATTGAGTGTGAAACTTGGCGTGAATAATTCGATGGCATCAGATACAGATACTAAAACATCTGGTGCTGTTTCAACATCATCTGTGAAGTTTTCTAAAGATTGAATTTCTTGAGAAAATGCGTTTAAAATTTCTCGAATCAGCATTTCTTGTTTAATAGTTTGCTTTCTACCGATTTCTAAACGTTCTTTACCTTTCTCAGTTAAATTTTCTAATTCTAGCAGAGCCAAACAACAATTAATACCACTTAACTGTCCGGCAACATCATGTATAATGCAGTGAATTAAAACTTCTTTTTTCTGATTTTCTTTAAGAATATGTTGATAATTAAGCTTATTTTCTCTAGCTTGTTGAATCAGACTTTGTTTCTCGATGTAAGCATCACTCATCATTTCGACGAGTAATATTTTTTTGTGATTTGCGAAAAGAACAGAAGCTTCAAAATGAAATTCATTCCCCGATATATCTAAATCAGTCCATATTCCAGATTTTAAAGGTTTTTCATGGTTATTCTGCCAATATTCTTCCCCATCAATCAGAAAATTTTCGAGGAAAGGAAACTCTTCTTCAGGAATTAAAATTTCCATTCCTGGTTTAAAAATCTTACGACAAAATCGTCTCACCCATTTGGGGATATTTCCAGAAATTTTAAATTTACCAAAATCAAGTCTTTCTAAAACTAAGATATCTAAAGCAGCAAAAATTTCCGCTGTTATTGATTCACTCATAATTAAACAGTCGTAGAATTAATATTTTATATCAAGTCCTAATGATTAGTTATTGTTTCCTGTTAACTGATAACTGATATTAGATATTTAGTACCGAAATAATATTACTATGATTTGCGCTGCATTAACCGAGAAGAATTGACTTGTTGTTGGACTTTAAAGATTTGCATTTCATCCCAAGTTGCATCTAATAGTAAAACCCAATCTCCATCTTTTTCAGGAAACAAATGCACATCCGCACAAATTCCGTTATTAGTTTGGATGCAGGGTAAAAACAATGGAAAATCATCAAGTGGTAAAAGTCCTTCCAGAAAGAAAATTTGTTGACTAGCATTTTCTCCTTGTTGTAAATTGTTAACTCCATATTCTGTTAAATTCCCTCCCCAACTAGATAAACATCCATCTTTATTCACAAATAGATATGCTAGAGAACGACTTTCTTTCAGAAAATTAACAAGATAATTACTGACAGGGAAAGGGATATCCATGCATTCATCCTTTCAGTATTTTAGAAGCAAGTATATTAAAAATTTCCTCTACATTTAATCCAGTTTTTGCACTAGTTTTAATCGTACTCCATCCCTTGTTTTCAATGGTTTCTATCGTGGCAGAATCTAACTCCCATTCATCTTGTAAATCCCACTTATTCAACACTAAAATAAAAGGTACTTTACCCAAATTCTCTTCAACTCGTTGTTGTAATTCAAGAGCTTTTTCGAAAGTTGTTTTTCGCGTTCCATCCACTACTAACAAATAACCAGATGAACCTCTTAAATAAGAAGTTCTTAATTTTTGAAATTCATCTTCTCCATACAAGTCCCATAAAATCAAACTTAATTCTTGTTCTTTTACTTGTACTGTTTTTTTATCAATTTTTACCCCTACAGTGGTTTGATATTTTTCCGAAAATATGCTGTAAACGAATTTAGCTACTAAGCTTGTTTTACCAGTAGCGAATGCACCCACCATACAGATTTTTTTCTGGAGCATGAGTTTACTCCTCTATTTATATTTAGTAATGTCGTCTATGATAACCTTGAAAGAGACTCTACGATTAAGTTTTTTTTCTTCTTCGGTTGATTCAGGACGTAAAATATTTTCAGAGTCTAAAGATTTTGTGCGAAAATAATTTTTGTTAATACCTTGGGATGTAAGGTAAGTTAAAATCTTCTCCGCACGATTTTGAGAAAGTTTGATGTTTGCTTGTTTATCTCCTAAACTATTTGCATATCCATCAATTTCGATGAAAATATCTTTTTCTAAAGATTTAGCAGCATCAATCAGATTTTGTAGTTTTGGCAATAATTTTAAGAGTTTTTCTGTTTCACCGGGTAAAAATTGAGTTGTATTATTTTCAAAAAGCAAGATTATTTCTTCAATTTCTTTTTTATAAGTATTAAGTTGTTCAATATCTAAGTTAGTCAGATTTTCATCTTGATATTGATTAATTCCCAAAATAGATAGGGATGATTGTTGTTGTCTAGCGGATAAAATCCATTCACGAGGAGCAAAACCTGTAGCGTTTAAAACACCCTTATCATCAAGAGTAAAAGTAACTGTTTTCGGTTTTTGTAGGAAATTTTCGGCTCTTTTAACAATAATTTCTGGTTCTAAAGATATAAAAGGTTTCCATTGATAAACAACTGCTTTTTCATTGATATTCAATTGTTTCATGAACTGATTTGGTTCAACTGCTAATGGATCACGCATCCCTGTAACCAAATATTTTCCATTTCTTGTATCCGTTTTAGTCACCAAAATTCCAGGTTGATCTGCCAAAATTTTGACGTAATTATTCCAACGTTGATTATCTCTAATGACATTAAATCCCCAAATACCTAATACAATTGTCAGTATTGTCACAGAAAGCCATGCATAAGTATATTTAGTGTTAGTAGGATTTCGATAATGGGATTCTAGACAATTTTCTAAATAGGGTTTACTAGGTACAAACGGCTGAGTATCACCAGAAAAATTCTCAATTTCTTTACTTAATTTTAAATGTATTTTTTCTAAAACATTCTTAAAGACAATTCTTAACTCTTCCGGTGCATTTCCGCGAATAATACCCGCTAAAACTGCTGTAGGCCCTTCTTCAATCCAAATTGTCAATTCCCCAAATTCTAAAGTATGCAGCCCCTCGTGTTTCCTTACTTCAAAAGAGTCTCTGACAAAATCTTGAATCGCTGTTAACATTGCCGAAACCAAAGATGGGTCTTGAGCCGCTACCTTGGATGCTACTATATGCTGTAAAATCAATCCGCTATGCTTGTGAATCAGAAATACCTGTTCCACACGATAAATTAGCGTCCGTAATAGCACAACTTCGGCAAAGGATTTCCCCGTTTGTCTTGCTTCTATTCTCCACTTCAGACTTTGCGGTGAAGCGCTATATTCTAAAGCCCGATTAAACGACTGCAACATTTCATCCAAAGTTGTGGCGATCGCCTTGCGGGTAGCAGGACCAATAATCGGGAAAATCGCTTGGGAAAGTATGTTAATATCTTTTTTGACAGAAGACTCAATCGCTTGCTCAACAGTAGGAATCATCGCTTCAGACAACTGATCATCTTTCATTGTCCGCAAAATAATCGCTTCAGGCAGCATCTTACTGATATCTTCAGCATCAACTTGAGGATTATCCAATTTTTGATAAAACTTATCAAGTTTTGGTTGCTCAATTCCTAAAAGTAAACTCCGTAATTCAGTCAATTCATTTAATTCATCTAATTCATTGAATTGATTATTCTCTTTAATATGATTATTATGATGATTTTTTAAAGGTTCTTCTGCTAATCTATTGCCGTTATAATTATTCATCGGTATTTTGTGATTTTCTAATAATTAAACTTAAATAAATTCAAAAAAAAGTCATTCATTTATTTAACAGTTATCAATTAACCGTGATAACTGTTAACTGATAACTGTTAACTGATTATTGAGAATTCAACCGCAAAGCTAATTCCGAAAATAAAGCAGCTAACTGGGAACGATCTGTTTTTTCACTCTTGAGTTCGTAGGTTTCTCGCTCTAATAAACCGACAAGTTCTTCATATTTTTGGCGAATATCATCATGCAAGTTTTGAGATTGATTAAAAATTTGCTGACGTAACTCTCGTTGAATTTTATTTGCTTCCTCATCAATTTCAGCCATCTTTTTCTCTAAGGATTCAGCAACTTTCTTCTGCTCTTCAGTAATCACTTTCAATGCTTCATCACGCTTGACTTGTTCGCTTTTCGTCTTAGCACCCAAAGCATCTGCTTCTTCTCTAATATAAGTTTCTAAGGAATCTAATCTTTTTCTCGTCTCATCTCTTAAATCTGTACATTCTTTAACTAAACGCTCTTCCAAACGAGAAAATTTCTTATCCAATTCTCGCATTTGAGAACCCACTAAAATATCTCTAACTTTATGCAAGCTATTATTTTCATGAATCTCAGGATTACTATATCCTACAGGCACCTTAGTATCTCTAGTTGATACTATTTGTCCTGCTTCTCGCGAAATATTATTGTTGTGTTCTTCCGACGAATTCATACTTCAAATTCCTAATAACATCTTTTTATTCCGCCAAAAAGGTCGTAATTTTATTCATACACCCTTACAATAATCCGTAGTAACTTATACTCATGCACTTAGGTACAATTTTTAACTACTCAGCTAGGTAGCATCGTAAAAATAGCAGCAAAAAAACATCCTCCTTAAGATTGAGATTAGATTATACATTAGAAATTATTATTATTAGCACAACTATTATTAATTAGAATAAATAAATTTTAATTAACATTTGATTAATAATATTGAGTTGTCTGGACTAAAAAGCGGGTTTATTACAAAACTCTGAGTTGATCAAAATCTTGATTTTTCCGATTGTTGAGAATGGGACTAGACATGATATCACTCATCGTAATTGTGATGTTGAATTAACAATCAGGAATAAATAACAGCGAAAAGCAGTAAATAGATTGTTTTTAAGCAATTTAAAGCAAGGTTGCCAAAAATAGTCATATAAATATTGCAATTAAACATTTTTAGATTTTTTCACATAAATACATAACAATATCTTTTTCAGTTAGGAGGTTTAGGATGTTTTTTTATTTTATTACTTACCCGATATTCCCTTTTAAAAATATGATGTCTGAATCCCACATTTCTCACAAACAACAAGGAAGTTGCAGTGAGTAGTAAGTAATGAGTAGTGGGAAAATCAATTCGTCACTCAACGTTTATCACTTACTTGTGAGAAATCCAGGGAATGTATGTGAGAATTATTATTTATATGATTCATGTGGATAATTAAATATTACCATCAAGACCTAGGCTGCATAAATCTGGTTTTATGCAAAATCTTGATTTTTACGAGTAGATAGCGAACAATGAATTTGGTTTATGACTTCACATGGATAAATCCTAGATATTATACTACTACAATAAGAGTAAAATATATTATAATTTTGATTAACTTGTCATAATTGTATGAAAGATTTTAGTCAGTTACTTATTGATAAAAAAGAAATAATTGTAGAAAACTGGCTTAAAAAAGTTCATGAGGACAATCAAATTGAAAGTAGCTGCGGTTTATCTCGTTTAGCCATAGTAAATCATCTTGAATATGTTTTGCTAGCTTTAGCAACGGTTCTTTGCAAAAATCAAGAAGATGATTTTGAGTCGGTAGTAGAAGCGAGTTTAAACCATGGAATTCTTCGTGCCGAACAAGGTTATGATGCTTCAGAAATAGCTAGAGAATATCATTTGTTTCGTCAAGTTATATTTTCGACTTTAGAAGAACATTTATTGCAATCAACAGCGATAGAAGTAGTTGAAGTAATGCGTTCAATTGATACTGTAGTTGATGAAGCAGTTGCGCGTTGTTTTAAAAGTTATACAGAACAACGAATTGCGGAATTAAAACATTTACAAAATCAGTTAACTTTGCACAATCAAGAATTAACTCGATTTGTTCGCACAAGTCAAGAGAATCTTTCTTTTTTAGCCCATGAATTAAAAAGTCCTTTAACATCAATTATTGGATATTCTGATTTATTTTTACGGTTACAAAAACAAAAATCGGAAGTTAGAGATACCTATGGAAATTTAGAACACATTGAGCGTGTATTAACTAGTGGTAGACAGTTATTACGTTTGATTAATAATGCATTGGAAATTTCTCGTCTGGAAGCGGGAGAAGTAAAATTAAAATTAGAATCAATAAATCCGCGTCAATTAATTGCCGAAGTACGGGAGATGTTACAACCTTCTTTAGAAAATAAAAAAATAGAAATAATAGTTAATTGTGAGAATGCTCCTCAACTAGTAGTAACAGATGGATTAAAATTACAACAAGTGATGACAAATCTTGTAAGTAACGCAATTCGCTATACCGAATCCGGAACAATTGAAATCGACTGTCACAGGGTGAATAAAAATAGATGGGAAATTATCGTTTCAGATACCGGAGTAGGTATTTCTGAAGAAGACTTACTAAATATTTTTAAACCTTATTATCGTGCTAATGCCAAAAGAGATTCTTGTTTTATCGATGGTACTGGTTTAGGTTTAGCAATAGTTGCCCAAATTGTTCAGCTAATTCAAGGGGAAATTAAAGTAGAATCTGTATTAGAAATTGGTTCTAGATTTACCGTAATTTTGCCTTTAGAAATAATTAATCAGTAAGTAGGTACAAATAAAAATAATTATCCTTCCTTAGTCCCTACTCTCTGAGAATCACCGGAAATTTTAACGTTACTCGATTTAATATCCAATATCATAATTTAAAGAAAACCCTCTGACTTTAAAATTGTTAAAGCATTTTCCGCAGCCATTTTTTTAGCTTCTGGAATACTTTTTCCCGTACCTTCGCCGTATTTTCGATTATCTACAAATACTTCACAGAGAAATTCTGGAGCATGAGGTAAGCCACCGATTTTAGTCCGAACATAGTTAGGTAGTAATGGTGGATTTTGGGGAATGTGTCGTTGAACCCAGACTTGAAACTGATTTATTGGATCGAGATGAGAACGAGATTCAAGTATTTCTTCGGGTACAGAATCAAATAACGGTTCAATAACATCACGTACTGCTTCAACATTGAAATTGTTATCGAGATAATAAGCTGCAATTACAGCTTCAAAAGTGTTGCTAAGTAAATTAGGATTTTGAAATCCTCTTTCACGAATAGCACCCTTACCCAATCGCATCTTTTTATCTAAACCGACTTCCAAAGCAAACCTTGCTAACTGCTTTTGATCTACTAATGCTGAACGTCTACGAGTTAATTGATCTTCTTCAATATCTGGATGACGACGATAAAGATAGTCTCCACTGAGATAGGTTAATAAAGCATCACCCAAAAATTCTAACCGTTCATTATGTTCTCCTGATTGAGGATTTTCGTGAACGTAAGAACGATGAGTTAATGCACGACGCAAAAGTGAATTATCTTGAAATTTTTCTTCTTGAATAATTTCTAAAAAGTTATCTTGTTTGGGTTTTGGTTCCATTGATTTAGCAACTAATAAAAGTAAAACTTATTTTATATTCTTCTGCTATTTTGACAACAGAAGCAGATATCGCTTTCAAAAGCCTAGTTATACTATCAATAGCACGATACCAGTGAAAATGAAGATGGCGATCGCCCTAGCTATATGATTCTCGACTCGTAAAACAAGGTAAGCTAAATTTAGACTAATTAGACTAACTATTATCTAAAAATGGCTGCATCCAGTGTTATTTCTAGTGTTACAACTTTTCCTTTAACCGCTGTCGTTGGTCAAGAAGCGATAAAATTAGCTTTACTATTAACAGCAGTCGATCCAGAATTAGGGGGAGTCGCGATCGCAGGACGTAGAGGAACTGCAAAATCAGTGATGGCTCGGGCGATTCACGCTTTATTACCACCAATTGAAGTTGTCAAAAATTCGATTAGTAATTGTAATCCCAATCAACCGCAAGAATGGGATGACGATTTATTGTGTAGAGACGTTAAATTTAACGTCTCAGATATAGAAACGGAAATCATCCCCGCACCGTTCATCCAAATTCCTTTGGGAGTCACCGAAGATCGACTTTTGGGTTCGGTAGATGTGGAAAAATCTGTCAAGCAGGGAGATACAGTATTTCAACCAGGTTTATTAGCAGCAGCTCATCGGGGAGTGCTGTATGTAGATGAAATCAATCTTTTAGATGAGCAAATTAGTAATCAACTTTTAACTGTACTATCCGAAGGACGCAATCAAATCGAACGAGAAGGAATCAGTTTTCAACATCCTTGTAAACCCTTATTTATCGCTACTTATAATCCCGAAGAAGGAAATTTACGAGAACATTTACTTGACAGAATTGCCATTTCCCTCTCCGCAGATGGTGTTTTAGGTTTAGATTTACGAGTTGAAGCAGTAGAACAAGCAATTGCTTATTCTCGTTCTCCCCAAGAATTTCTTCAGCAGTACACAGAAGATATCGACTCAATCAAAACTCAAATTGTTTTAGCGCGGGAATGGTTGAAAGAAGTTACTATCACTCATGAACAAATTAACTACTTAGTTGAAGAAGCAATTCGCGGTGTAGTCCAAGGACATCGTGCCGAATTATTTGCAGTACGAGTAGCCAAAGCTTCCGCAGCACTTGATGGACGTGATAAAGTCAACCCCGAAGATTTACGTCGTGCAGTGGAATTAGTCATAGTACCCCGTGCGACAGTAATTCAAACACCCCCCGAAGAACAACAACCACCACCACCTCCTCCACAAAGCCAAGAACAATCAGAAGACGAATCAGAACAAGAGCAAGACGAACAACAAGAAAAAGAAGATGAAGATATTGATGACGAATCAAATCAAGAACAAGAACCACCAGGAATTCCCGAAGAATTCATCTTTGACCCAGAAGGTGTAATTTTAGATGAAAGTGTGCTGTATTTTGCTCAAATGGCACAGCGTCAAGGTAACTCCGGAAGTCGCGGTTTAATCTTTTCCGACGATAGAGGACGATATATCAAACCGATGTTACCCAAAGGAAAAGTTCGTCGTATTGCCGTAGATGCCACATTAAGAGCCGCAGCACCATATCAAAAAGCACGACGACAAAGACATCCTGGTAGAAACGTGATTGTAGAACAAGGAGATATTCGCGCCAAACGCTTAGCAAGAAAAGCCGGAGCATTAATCATATTCGTTGTAGATGCTTCCGGTTCAATGGCACTCAACCGGATACAATCAGCCAAAGGTGCCGTCATGCAGTTATTAACAGAAGCATATCAAAACCGCGACCAAGTAGCTTTAATTCCCTTCCGAGGAGAACAAGCAGAAGTGGTTTTACCTCCTACACGTTCTATCACCTTAGCTCGCACTCGTTTAGAGAAAATGCCTTGCGGAGGTGGTTCACCCTTAGCCCACGGCTTAACCCAAGCCGCTCACGTTGGTTTAAATGCTCAAAGAAGCGGAGATATCGGACAAGTCGTCATAGTCGCTATCACCGATGGACGCGGTAACATCTCATTATCCCGTTCTTTAGGAGAACCTCAAGAACCTGGAGAAAAGCCAGATATTAAAGGGGAATTATTACAAGTTGCCGCTAAAATTCGGGCTTTAGGTATTAAATTATTAGTGATTGATACCGAAAGTAAATTTGTCTCTACCGGATTCGCTAAAGAACTAGCCAAAAACGCCGGAGGTAAATATTATCATCTACCCAAAGCCACAGATCAAGCCATCGCCGCAATGACAAAAGGCGCGATCGCAAATTTCAAAAGTTAGTACCACCGGAGTTAGTTCGTAGGTTGGGTTAGACGCACGACAATATTTGATAATTAACCGATTAATTGGTATTGCGTCGTAACCCAACATCAACTTTTTAAGTAATCCCAATCGTTTCAAGCTTTTTGGTTGTTATCGTATATCTTGTTTTATTTACCCCAACTTACTTATTTTGCTCCAAAGTTTCTATTTGGTTTTGCTGTCGAATGACCAAGGTTACAATCACATAACTGATTGGTATATTAAGTACAAAAGTTAAAACCATTGCGATTATAACGGACAAAGGCATCTTTACTGTTCTTTCATTTTTCTCAAATAAAATATTTTTATCAGGGAAAACTACTTCTATCTTGGGTGTAGAGGCAAAACTAACTTTTAATTCTTTTGGAAACTGCTGATTATCTGTCAAAGGTTGTGGGGTAAACTGTGGCGATACTATTGGCTTAGGAGTTGGTTCTACCTTACTTATGGTAAGTAGATCCATCAAATCCTCAAATTGTTCGTCGTTATACTGAGGATATCTTTCTTTAATGACGGTTTTTGCTCTATCAATAGCAGCATCTAAATCTTCTTCCTGCAAATCCGATTCTTGAAAAATATTCTTAGCATCAGGCATAAAACGCACGAAAACATCGTACTTGCTAGCGTCATTCTTTGCTATGTGAATTGAGAAATCCTCAAATAACTTTCCTTGTATAGTTTGCTGCCCCTCGAAGATACCCGAAACACCTTTGCTGCTGAGTAAATTATGTAAAGAGAAAGCCATATCAATTAACTTCCTTCCTTAACTTATTTACTACCTTAGAAAGAAAACGATATTGATAATTTATCTGAGCGATACCTGAAGAAATTAATTCCTCAGTTCGTAGGTTGGGCTGAGGAACGAAGCCCAACATAATCTGGAAAACTCAACAAAATAATTTAAATCAAAACAATGTTAACTATCCAACGAAACAACTTGCTTCAGGGTAATTTCGTATAAATCAAAACGCTAATGTTGGGTTACGACGCAATTTCAATCAATTAGTCAATCATTAAATCTTTTCGTGCGTCTAACCCAACCTACAAGTAAACTGCCTGTCCAAATCTACCTCATAACAATAATCAAATAACTGATGTTGGGTTACGACGCAATTTCAATCAATTAGTAGTTCGTAGTTCGTAGGTTGGGCTGAGGAACGAAGCCCAACATAATCTGGAAAACTCAACAAAATAATTTAAATCAAAACAATGTTAACTATCCAACGAAACAACTTGCTTCAGGGTAATTTCGTATAAATCAAAACGCTAATGTTGGGTTACGACGCAATTTCAATCAATTAGTCAATCATTAAATCTTTTCGTGCGTCTAACCCAACCTACAAGTAAACTGCCTGTCCAAATCTACTTCATAACAATAATCAAATAACTGATGTTGGGTTACGACGCAATTTCAATCACTGGTTGATTTTTAAATATTGTCGTGCGTCTAACCCAACCTACTATGTTATTCATTCCCCACTGAATCAGGAAATTCTAATTCTACTCCTGCACCCCAATCAATATCATAAATACCTCGTTTAACATCACGATGAAAGCTTGAATACTTCCAATCTTTGGGTGCTTTGACATATCCATGTCGCACAGGATTGTAATAAATATAATCCACATGGGAAATAAAATCTGCTTCATTGCGGATTTGATGTTCCCAAAAACGACGCTGCCAAACTCCTTGTTCTTTTTTACTCTGCCGCGATGCAGATATTTTTCCTTTATATTTCGGATGACACAGACGACTAAAACCACCTTTAATCAAGTTCCAACGAGTTGAAAAGTCATCATCATTTGGTGGTAAAGTCCAAATACAATGCAAATGTTCGGGTAAAATTACTATTGCGTCAATTGTAAAGCGGTGCTGCTGCATTACCCGTTTGAATATCTTTCTTAGTAATACAATATTTTCTTCGTTACACAAAAATTTACGGCGATTCTGAGTGACAACCGTAAAAAAGAAAGTACCTCCCTCTATTTTTGCTCTACGGTATTCCATTTATTTTGTTAGATAAATAAATACAATTATTCATTTTGTAGGTTGGTTTAGTTCGTAGGTTGGGCTGAGGAACGAAGCCCAACATCATCTGGATAATTCAACTAAATAACTAAACTTAAAATAATCTTAAACACCCAACCAAACAAATCGCTTCAGGGTAATTTCGTATAAATCAAAACGCTAATGTTGGGTTACGACGCAATATAAATTAATTCGTCAATCATTAAATCTTTTCGTGCGTCTAACCCAACCTACAACTTATTATAATTTTATATATTTTATTTGAAATCAAAACGCTGATTCATAATTAAATTTGTAACTCCTAACTCCTAACTCTTTCTTCCCATGCCCAACCGTTTAAGTATCGCCCCAATGATGGATCGAACAGACCGTCATTATCGTTATTTTATGCGACAAATTACCCGTCACACTTTACTCTATACAGAAATGGTGACGAGTGCGGCAATTTTGCATGGAGATAAGGAACATTTACTAGGTTTCTGTGCCGAAGAAAAACCTCTATCACTACAAGTTGGAGGTGATAATCCTGTAGATTTGGCGGAATGCGCTCGCATTGCCGAAGGTATGGGTTATGACGAAATTAATTTGAATGTCGGTTGTCCCAGCAGTCGCGTACAAAGCGGTAATTTCGGTGCTTGTTTAATGGCACAACCCCAACAAGTCGCTGATTGTGTCGCAGCGATGATTAATGCAACCAAAATTCCTGTTACTGTCAAACATCGTATTGGTATTGATGATTTAGACCGTTACGAGGACATGGTAAATTTCGTTAATATAGTTTCTCAAGCTGGTTGTCGGCATTTCACTGTTCACGCTCGCAAAGCTTGGTTAGAAGGGCTGAGTCCTAAAGAAAACCGCGACGTTCCACCTTTAAGATACGATGACGTGCATCGATTAAAACAAGATTTTCCTGATTTATTTATTGAAATTAATGGTGGATTTAAAACTTTAGAACAGGTTATTCAACATTTACACTCAGTTGATGCTGTCATGATTGGACGTGCGGCTTACGATAATCCCTACCTTTTCGCTACCGTAGATGTAAAAATTTACACTGACAAATCCCCGTCTCCAAGTAGACACGAAGTTGTACAAAATATGTATGATTACATAGATAAATGGACGGCGAAAGGATTGAAACTCAATAAAATTACCAGACATATGCTGCAACTCTTCGCCGGAAAACCCGGTAGTCGCGCTTGGAAGCAGCATATTACAGAAAACTCATGTCGTTTCGGAGTTGGTTCCGAAGTCGTGCGGGAAGCTTTGGGGAAAGTGCCGCAGTGAAGAGGGGAAGAAATAAAAATCTCATAACTCCTAACTGTTCATTGTTCACTGTTCACTGGTACTTTATTTATTAATACCCAAGAATTCGGATTTATGAATATTCGTACTGTTTCAACTCAAGCATTTACCGATCAAAAACCGGGAACATCCGGTTTACGGAAAAAGGTTAAAACTTTTGAGCAACCCCACTATTTAGAAAATTTTGTGCAATCGATTTTTGATAGTCTTGAAGGCTATCAAGGACAAACACTGGTTTTGGGTGGTGATGGACGTTTTTACAACCGTGAAGCTATCCAAATTATCCTCAAAATGGCGGCGGCTAAT
The DNA here is from genome assembly GCF_015207665.1 of Plectonema cf. radiosum LEGE 06105. Classification (GTDB taxonomy): domain Bacteria; phylum Cyanobacteriota; class Cyanobacteriia; order Cyanobacteriales; family Nostocaceae; genus Rivularia; species Rivularia radiosa_A. Next base: position 19,125 of record NZ_JADEWL010000001.1, on the reverse strand, counting down.
GGATTTGGAAGGGTATTGGTAGGTGAGAGCGGAATTCTCTCTACTCCTGCTCTTTCCTGTATTGTGCGTAAATATAAAGCTTTTGGCGGGATTATTCTTTCTGCGAGTCATAATCCAGCAGGTCCCGATGAAGATTTTGGGATTAAGTACAATACTGATAATGGTGGTCCCGCACCAGAAAAGGTGACAGAAGCTATTTACAATCGGAGTAAAACCATTGATGCTTACAAGATTTTAGAAGCAGAAGATGTCAATTTAGATAAATTGGGTAGTTTTGAACTCGGTTCAATGACAGTTCAAGTCATTGATTCGGTAGCGGATTATGTCGAGTTAATGCAGTCGCTGTTTGATTTTGATAGTATTCGTCAACTGTTAACTGCGGGAGATTTCCGGATGTGTATGGATTCCTTACACGCTGTAACCGGACCTTACGCTTATGCTTTATTTGAACAGCGTTTGGGAGCGCCTGCGGGAACTGTACATAATGGTAAACCTTTGGAAGATTTTGGTGGTGGACATCCAGACCCGAATTTAGTTTATGCTCATGAATTAGTTGATATTTTATTTGGGGATAATGCTCCGGACTTTGGTGCTGCTTCCGATGGAGATGGCGATCGCAATATGATATTGGGACGAAATTTCTTTGTAACTCCCAGCGATAGTTTAGCGGTATTAGCAGCCAATGCGAAACTGGTACCAGCTTACAGTTCGGGATTAGCAGGTGTGGCGCGTTCGATGCCGACTTCTGCGGCAGTAGATCGAGTAGCTGCGGGTGAGGGAATTGATTGTTATGAAACTCCTACAGGTTGGAAGTTCTTTGGCAATCTTTTAGATGCAGGTAAAGTGACTCTTTGCGGTGAAGAAAGTTTTGGTACTGGTTCTAACCATGTAAGGGAAAAAGATGGACTTTGGGCAGTTCTATTTTGGTTGAATATCTTAGCATCACGAAAGCAATCAGTTGAAGAAATTGTCCGCGAACACTGGAAAACCTACGGACGCAATTATTATTCAAGACATGATTATGAAGCAGTAGAAACACTGGAAGCCAATACCCTAATGGAAAATCTCCGTGGTTCGTTATCGACGATGAAGGGTAAACAATTTGGTAAATATCAAGTCGAATATGCCGACGACTTTAGTTATACAGACCCCGTTGATGGTAGTATCAGTCAGAACCAGGGAATTAGAATTGGATTTACCGACGGTTCGAGAATTGTATTTAGACTTTCCGGTACAGGTACTCAAGGAGCAACTTTGAGAGTTTATTTAGAAAGCTATGAACCCGATAGTACAAAACATAACCTCGATCCGCAACAAGCATTAGCAGAATTAATTACCTTAGCCGACGAGATTGCTCAAATTAAAGCTAATACCGGAAGAGATAAACCTACCGTTATTACCTAACAGTTATCAGTTATCAGTTATCAGTTATTTTCCCCGCATATAAGGTGGGAGATAAGATAGAGAGCATATCATATGTCACTACGTGCCACGCTGCGCTACACTGATAACTGTTTACTGATAACTGATAACTGTTTTATCCCCATTACCGAATATATTCAATTTAGTTAAAAAGTTTGTTGCTGATGTTTGGGAAGGGAGTAAGTCGAATACGCGATCGCCATGTGATGAATTTGGTCAATTGATTGATATATGGGTTGAATATATGACAAATTTTTGAGGCGCAATAAAATTTTCATTGACCAATCAATTGCTATATATAAACCGATTAATTTGGCAAAATTTTACCCATATCATCGGACGGTAGCTGCTACTGGTTGTGGTTGTTGCATTAAACCCATTAAGTCATCAATTCCTTTTTGTAGATACCGCGTTACTGTCATTGGACTAGTACCAATTTTCTTGGCTGCATCTTTACGGGAAAATTCCTTTAAGAATACCAATTCTACTGCCATCCGAGGCTTTTCTTCTAACATTCCCATAGCCCCATGAAGTTGTTGACGCTCTTCTTCTAAGTGTTGCTGAGCGGCTGTATGAGGACAAGGCAATGCTTCACCCAAGGTAATTTGACAATCAACATAGTTCACAACAGTTGCATCTAAACTTAAAGGCATCCGATTTTGAACCGCTAATTTAGTTTCTTGCCATTCTTGTACCGACACTTTCAGTTCGCGAGCAACTTCCAAATCTTTGGGCTGTCTTCCTAAAGTATCTGCTAATTCTTTACGCACCTTTTGTCCTTCATTGTACAGTTCTTGCCAACGACGAGGAATTTTTAATAAAGTACTGCGATCGCGTAAAAAGTGCAGCATTTCACCCCGAATATACGGGACAGCAAAGGAACTAAATGCGTATCCTTGAGTCGGATCGAAACGTTCAATTGCTCGAATTAAACCGAAGTAACCAATTTGTTCTAAATCTTCATAAGGTTCATTACATTGATGACTAAATTTATGAGCCATTTTTCGTACTAAACCACTATGCAATTTTACGAGTCTGTTACGAAGTTTAACAGAAGGATTCTGGTGATATAGACATAATAATTCCATACCATCAGACCGAAGAGAGGACTGAATTACTGCCATATAATTTCCTTTAGGGACTCTTTTTCCTGTAAAAAAACTGAGCCGAGTAAAGTTTTATCAAAGCTGTAATTATTTTCTAAGCTAATCCCTTTTCACACCATTCGTTGTTTCACTGAATTTACAAGGTGCTAGACCCCTCAGATACGTATTTGTACGCATTTTTCCTCTCTTCACTATTTAGGTTATATGTCAAGATAAATAGTTTTTATTCGCTCAAAAGTTGAATTTGACTAAGTTTGATTACTGATAATTTCTCAGTGCCACGGTTACGGAGAGTACAGATATTCCAGAATCTAAATCGAATATCGGAACCATTACCCATTACACTCAAAAAACAACTTAAATCAGTGAACATCTTAAGGAGTTAGGAGTTAGGAGTTAGGAGTTAGGAGTTAGGAGTTAGGAGTTTGGAGTTTGGAGTTTGGAGTTTGGAGTTTGGAGTTTGGAGTGGGAAAATCAATCCGTCACTCAATGCTTACCACTTACTTGTGAGAAATCCAGGAATACACGCCCGGAAGGGAATTGATAACTAACTGATAATTGTTAACTGTAAATTGTTAAATAATTACTTGTGCCAAGATTTTGTTTAAATAAAGAATAGTTAGTTTGGGAAGCGTTATATGACTGAGCAGTAAATATATATAAATAATCAAGGGCGTGAAACGGTTAACTACTTATCCCACATTTCTCACAAACAAGAAGGAAGTTGGAGTCAGGAGTCAGGAGTGAGGAGTGAGAAATCCAGATTATAAGTACCGCTGTCAGTCAAAATTCTTAAAATAAAGAAAATTGGTCAATTAAACATGGATATTAAAAATGGTTTTGTAGGTACCGTCGGAAATACACCGTTAATTAAATTAAAAAGCTTTAGCGAGGAAACGGGATGCGAAATCTTGGGTAAAGCAGAATTTCTCAATCCCGGTGGTTCTGTTAAGGATAGAGCGGCGTTATATATCATTGAAGATGCTGAAGCTAAAGGTTTACTCAAACCTGGTGGAACTGTTGTTGAAGGAACTGCTGGTAATACTGGTATTGGTTTAGCACATATCTGCAATGCCAAAGGTTACAAATGTTTAATTATTATCCCCGAAACCCAATCACAGGAAAAAATGGATGCGCTTCGAGCTTTGGGGGCAGAAGTTCGTGCTGTTCCGGCTGTACCCTACAAAGACCCCAATAATTATGTAAAATTATCTGGTAGAATTGCCTCTGAAATCGAAAATGCTATTTGGGCAAACCAATTTGATAATTTGGCAAACCGTCAAGCCCATTATGAAACTACCGGACCCGAAATTTGGTCGCAAACCGATGGTAAAATTGACGCTTGGGTAGCTGCTACTGGCACTGGTGGAACTTTTGCTGGTGCATCAATGTTCTTGAAAGAAAAAAATCCCGATATTAAATGTGTTGTTGCTGATCCGATGGGTAGTGGACTTTACAGTTATATCAAAACTGGTGAAATTCAAATTGAAGGTAGTTCCATTACTGAAGGTATTGGCAACAGTCGCATTACTGCTAATATGCAAAATGTACCCATTGATGATGCTATCCGTATTGATGACAAGGAAGCTTTACGAGTCGTTTACCAACTTCTCAACAAAGAAGGTCTATTAATGGGTGGTTCTACTGGAATTAATGTTGCTGCTGCTATGGCGATCGCCAAACAAATCGGACCTGGGCATACTATTGTAACTATACTTTGCGATAGCGGCGCTCGTTATCAATCTCGGATATTCAACCCCGAATGGTTAAAATCAAAGGGTCTTGAAATATGTTAACATAACACGTTAACAATTTTAGAGACGTAATCATACTACGTCTCTCATAAAATTAAGATTTGTAAAATAGTATTTAGTTATACTGTTTAATTGTTGATGTTATATATTAACTAGCAATTAATAATATGAAATGGGTTCGAGTTTGCCAAAATCGTACTTGTAAAAAGCAAGGTGCTGTTAAAGTATTAGCAGCTTTTAAAGCTAATGTTGTTTCTGAAGTGACGGTTACAAGCAGCAGTTGTTTGGGACAATGTGGTAATGGACCGATGGTATTAATATTGCCCGAAATGGTTTGGTACAGTCACGTTAGTCCGCAAGAAGTGCCTTTAGTAGTAAAACAGCATTTGTATGGTGATGAATATTAAGCAACTACGGGAATCTTTGAAAATCAAGTGGGTGATGTACTACCATCAAAATCGTCCTTGGTTGGCAAAAATGCGAATTTGGGGAACTTACAATGGTTATCGTCGCCCTTCGAGCGGTTTTATTTTGGCAACTTTATCTGTTTTAGAACCTCAACTCGATGAAATTTTCCCTTTCATACTCGAATTAAATAATAATCCCGATGAAATTATTGCTGCATTAGGTCTTAATTTTAATCCCGATGAACAGCTACATTTAATTAAGAATACAGATAATCATCAAAATAAACATCAAAATAAACAAGATGGAGAAACTTACGAATCTCCATTATCAACTTCAACAGCAATTACTAAAATACAAAACCTTCGTCTCTCGCAAAAAATAATTTCTACATCAGAATCAGTAGAAAGAGAATTCCAAATTTTTTCCGAATTAATCAGAGAAAATCCCCATCAACCTGTTTTGGAAGCAAGCATAATTGCTCAATTAGAAAACGAACAAGAAATTTTATCTTTACTAACGATGTGTGAAGAATCCGAAGCACAAGGAAAAATTGTGAAAGTATCGTCGCCAGAAGAAATCGAACAGATTAAATCAACATCAAGCAAAAAAGTTTCCAATCTTGCTTCTTGGATAGATGAATTTTGTCAAGGTACTGGTTGGGATAGAGAAGAAGCTATTTTTATTCCGTTTTAGTTTATCAGGGAATAGGGAACAGGTTAAAGGTTATAGATTAGTAGTTAACAACTGTCAACTGTCAACTGTCAACTGATTTAATTTCCGGATATTCGTGAGAAACGAATGGAACTGATACAACTTCCCCTTCAGAACCTTCTACTTCTACTTTCAACCCAACTCCACCGGCTTTAGTGCGAATGTAGCCTAATCCGAAATAGCGATCGCCATTTTGAGTACAGCTAGTAATTTTACCGACTTTTTCATCATTTACTGTAATTATTGTTCCTGGTTCCACAGCAGCGTTTAAAATAATTCCCCACAAATTTTGTTTTACACCTTTGTAAGTATTTAATCTAGCAATAGTTTCTTGTCCGATATAGCAGCCTTTGTTGAAAGAAATTGTTTGCCATAAACCGACTTCTAAAGGATTATAATCATCAGTTAATTCCTTTTCTGGTTGCGGTCTTCCTTGTAATATTCGTAACATTTCCCAATCGCGATCGCTAATTTCAACAGCACCAGCTTCGATGATTTTTTGCCAAATAATTTGTTGTTGATTGGCATTGAAAATCATAGTATACCCTGGGGAAGCTAAACCACTGCCGACAGCGATAATATTTTGTGTATTATCTTCATTTATAAGGGGAATAGGAATATGAGTACCATAGGGTTTACCGATAATTTCTGAAGCGTGTAATTTTTCGACAATAGCGTCACTTTTTGGTCCGATGAGACTAAAAGTTACAGTTTCCTCAGTTAAATCGGTTAGTTGTACCTTGTCAGCAAAAAAAATATATTTATCTAACCATTGCATCAAATATTCACGTCGGTTGGGAGAAACTAGTAATAAAACGGCATCTTCGGTAACATAAGCAGTTGCTAAATCAATAGTACGAGCGGTAGAGGTGACAAAAACGGTATCACATCCTTCTCCCGGTTTGAGATTTTCAAAATCGTTTGTACTTTGATTGTGTAAAAAGCGCAAACGGTCATTATCTGTAACTTTGATACGTCCCCAGTGACTGCGATTGTAGACACCAACTTGTGTTTCTACTGTTTGAATAGCTGATATAGACATTTCTGGATTTAGTTTTGAAAAAATATAATGTATTTTAGATTTATTTTAGAATAATTAGGGCTTGCTGAAAAAGTAATGAAAAAGCTACCTGGAGTATTAGGTTGTTTTTTAATAGCTATTAGGAGCAACGCGATTTTAGTGGTTGCTTTCACAAAATCGCCTTGTTGCCCTTAATTAACTACCGCAATTGCTTTTATTTCAACTAACAAATCTTGATCTGCTGCTATTAATGGTACATCAATAAGAGTAACCGCAGGAGAGCTACCTTGTAAAAAATCACCCACAGTTTCGATAAGAGTTTTTTGATATTGCGGTTTATAATCAACTACAAACATTTCCATTTCAACTATATCTTTTGGGGTTGCTTGAGCTTCATTTAATGTTAACTTTAAATTTTCAAGAGCTTTCTGGATCTGTAAGCCTAAATCCCCTTTCCCAACTACTTTTTGATTTTTATCCCAAGCCACTTGCCCGGAAAGATAAATTGTTTTACCTGTTTGAATCATAACTCCTTGAGAAAAACCATAATCTTTTATCGGGTAGACAGTAGATGGATTCAAATTGAATTTGGTATCTGAATTGTTTAAAGTTTGAGCAATACTTTCATTTCCAAATGATTGGATAAAAAATATAGCTAATAGGAAAGAAAAAATTGAAATAAATTGAATCAGTTTTTTCATACAACCTCTTTTGTTTCCTGTATGCTTTGCCTTGTTTCTAGCAATTTATTGTCTTTCGGTATGGGAGGAGATTCGGGAATATATGGTAAAGCTTCTCTGGAAATTATCTATGTCCCAAATTCCCTCCCACATTCAACTTCACAAGTATCTGTATTACGTTCGTTGACTATCCTGTGATATAGGAACCAATATCATACAGTTGACATATTGTAAAGAGCCAGAACATAGATCAAACCCCCCTTAAATCTTAAATAAGGAGGGTTCGTAACGGTATTTTTTTCCCCTTGGTGTTGCTCTGGTCGTAGAATACTACTAGATATTGGTTCTTTTATCCTTAATTTCTACTTCTGCAACTTCGGAATCGTGTAAATCAGTTTCAGGAATATTAGTATCTGTTTTTAATGCAACCTCCTCTTCTTTTACTGAGGGTGGATTACTATCTTTGGATGCATTTTTAACAGACTTTGCTGCATCATTTACAGAATGTTTAACATCTTTACCTGCTTTTTTAGCAGAGTCTCCCATACTTTTTGCAGAAGACTTCACATTTTCTCCGGCTTTCTTGGTAGATGACTTCACATCATCAACTGCACCTTTAATAGAGTTAGCAGCGTTTTTTACAGATGGTTTGACATCTTCTTTGACTTCATTTACAGCACCCTTAACAGAGTTTGCAGTATCTTTTATGGATGGTTTCACTTCCTCAACAGCATCTTGAACCGATTTTGACACAGTTTTCATCGCAGGTTTAGCTTCTTCTGCTGCACCTTTCAAAGAATTTGCAGCACTCTTGATAGCAGGTTTAGTTTCATCAACCGTGCTTTGTACTGAATTAGCAATATTTCTGACAGCAGGCTTAGCTTCTTCCGATACACCTTTAACTGCTTCAACTACGGAAGGCTTAGATTCTTGAACTGTATCTTTAATTGCTTCTGCGGTATTCACTACAGAAGGCTTGGCTTGCTCAACTGTATCTTTTACTTCATCTACCACACCTTTAATCGAAGGCTTAACTTCCTCAGCTGTATCCTCTACTACATGACCTACAGTATCTATGGCACTATTTGCGTGTTCAGCTACACTTTCAGCAGCATCAACAACACCTTCTACAGTTTTATCAACAGCTTCAGATGTACCCTTGCCAACCATTGCACCAGCTGCTGCACCGGCTACTGCACCAAGAATTCCTTTTCTCGCACCTAGTAAACCACCAATTGCAGCCCCTGCTGCCGCTGCACCAATACCAGAACCCCCAGAATTAGACTGTTTTTGTTCTTGTTCTTGTTCTTGTTGCTCTAAGCTCTTATTTTCTGCTTGATTTTCTAAAGGTTGGTTGTTCTCATTCATAATAATTTCCTCAGTATTCAATTATTGAAACTGCTTAATTAAAAAAATTGCAGTTTATCAAACAGTATTAATTTAACAATTCAAATTTTGGAATTACACCAACTTTAGGGAGACATTATCGAGATTGTGATTCAGTCGGAGGTTGGAGATTTAGAAGTTGTGAGTTAAGAAGTCGGTTTTGATGATTGTTTTGTGGTGTTACCGATATTTGTTGTAAAAATCCGACTTCTAAATTTAAATTCGATATCTTAAGTACAAACTTGTTACAAGAGGTTATAGAATTAACATTTAATCGTATTTATAATTACTGTAGCCACTAGTTTTAATTAATATTAATTAAAGAATAATACAGTTAATGATGATAATTTTTTGGCGTGCTATAGGGATTGTGATAATTTTGATTTGTGTCAATTGCTTTGATTCTACAAGTGTTAATGCAACAGAAGTATCTGATTCTCAAAATATAGTATGGCGGAATGCTTATAATGCATCAATTGCAGGTGTATATAATCCTAGTACCGAGCAAATAGAATGGAAACAAGCTCGTCATGCGGGGATTGGAGGTGTATATAATCCGACTACTGAACAAATCGAGTGGAAACAGGTATTTCATGGGGGAGTTGCAGGTGTATATAACCCTACTACTCAACAAATTGAGTGGAAAGAAGTTGTAAAATCTGGGGTTGCAGGTGTATATAATCCGATGATACAGAAAGTAGAGTGGAAAGAAGTTGCCTTTTCTGGGGTTGGGGGTGTATATAATCCCATTAAACAAAAAGTAGAATGGAAAGAAGCATTCAAATCTGGCGTTGCGGGTGTGTATAATCCGATTACGCAAAAAGTAGAGTGGAAACAAATGTTAAATGCTGGAGTTGCGGGAGTTTGCACTATCGAGGGTTATTATACGTTGCATAGTTCCTCATTTTATGGAGTTATGGCTGATTTTAATTAATTGTACGTGTTTCCTGTTATTGTGGTAAATTAGCGAAGATTTCCTCAACAACTCGCTTTGCTTTAATATCGAGTAAATTCCATTCCACATCCCCAGATTCATCTAGTAAACTAGTATCAATATCAACTTTGTCATCAGTAAGGGTGTATTCGAGAAAGCAAACCTGGTAGCATAATTCCCATAAATCCACATTTACTTGCTGCTGTTGACGCTGCAAGCACAGATGATATCCTGGATGGGGCGTTGGCAACAATCGTAATCTTTCTTTGATTTGTTCGGCTTGTTCGGGTGTTGCAGTTTCGAGTTCTTGAATCAATTGAGTAACGATTACTTTAGTTTGGTCATTTGTGTCAGCAGCCCAAACCAGTACGTCATGATAAGTTCCTTTCCAGGAAGAATTGTCAAGTAACTTGCGAACATTATCAACAACACGAATAAATGCTGGTTGCATGAGTAGTTCAGCCTGTTGCCATGCTACTGAGTTTGTGATTTTAGGTGGCATTGTTAGTAAACAGAAATGTTGAAATCAATATTCACAATGTGTATTTATAGAATACTGTGCTGACGGCGAAAATCTTCTTGGTTACAAAGCGGATATTGTCGCAGTACAGATGGAGATATTTAGTACGTCCCGCATTAGTTGGGTGTTAAAACTGGGTAGTGAAATATGATAGGCAAACTACTAGACTCTCGTTACCAAATAGTAAAAGTTCTCGCAACGGGTGGGTTTGGAGAAAATTATATTGCAAAGGATACCAAAAGACCGGGTAATCCGATCTGTGTTGTCAAGCATCTCAAACCTACCACCACTGATAAAAAAATGTTTGACACTGCGAAACGTTTGTTTCAAAGTGAAGCCGAAACCTTAGAAAAATTGGGTAATCATGACCAAATACCCAGATTATTGGCTTATTTTGATGATAATCATGAATTTTTTTTAGTACAAGAATTTATTGAAGGACATCCTCTGACTGATGAATTAGTTCATGGGGAACGTTGGAATGAAAATCAAGTTATTCAAATGTTGTTGTCCGTTCTCTCAATTTTAGAATTTGTTCACAGCCAAGGTGTAATTCACCGGGATATTAAACCCGATAATATCATTCGTCGTTACAGTGATGGTAGTTTAGTTTTAGTTGATTTTGGTGCAGTTAAGAAGTTACGAGCTTCTTACGGTTTGGGTTGCTTTGAGGCTATGGAACATCCTTCTGCTACAGTGGCAATTGGTACTCCCGGTTATATGCCTACAGAACAAGGACAAGGTAGACCAAGGCACAATAGCGATATTTATTCCTTGGGAATTATTGCAATTCAAGCGCTTACGGGGGTTGCACCAATGGATTTACAAGAAGACCCGCAAACGGGAGAATTAATCTGGGAGCATTTAGTACCTATAAGCCCCGAATTAGAATCGGTATTAAGTAAAATGGTTCGCTATCATTTTAAAGAGCGTTACCAAAGTGCTACTGAAGCCCTGCAAGCCCTAAATTCATTTGCTCCCGATTTAGTAGTACCCCAACAATATCCCCAACTGCGGACACAATCTTTTCCCTCCCAACATTCTCGGATAGCTACAATTGCTGTTGCACCTAGTAATCCCCATCAACCAGTCAGAGCAGTTCCCCAACAGGTTCCTCGTGGTTCTAAAGGTCCCGATTTTTTACAAATACTTATTTTATTCTGTTTAGCTGGCGGCGCTGCTGTTGCAACTCCCGTTATCGTAAATAATGTAAACAACTTTGCAAATAATTTTACTGGTACGACAGCATCTGCAAACTGTTCGGTAATAGTTGCGGCTAATTCTAATATTCGTTCCGAACCTAGTATTTATACTAATAATAATATTTTAAAAAAAGTATCTAAGGACACTGCTTTTGAAGTTACAGGTAAACGAACAAAAAAAGGTTGGGTAGAACTAAAAGCTAATACCGACGATTCTGCTTGGGCGCATTCGGATGTGATTAAAAACCCACAGGAGTGGATTACTTGTCTACGAGACAAGGGAGTTGCCGTTAAAACCGTTGACGAAAGCGGATTGATTGCAGCTCCACCCCAACCGAATCCGGTTATTGAATACGAAAACGTCAAGCCAGTCGAAAATAGCCAACAAGACGATAAAGTTGTAGAACAAGCCAGAGAAAAATATGAATCTGGAGATTTAAAAGGCGCGATCGCAATTTTAGAATCTCTTGCTCCCAATGATAAGAATGTCAAAGAAGCGAGTGAAATGATTAATCAATGGCAAAAAGATTGGGCTAAAGCAGAAGATTTCTTCAACGATGTAAATACAGCGATTTCCGAAAAAAAATGGGATAAAGTCCAGGATTATCAAAAGAATCCGCAAAAATTGCCAGATATTGATTATTGGCGAAAGAAAGTTGATCCTTTACTTCAAGAAGCTGCTGAAAATACCAAAAAAAGTTTTTCTCGATTAAAAGTAGAGGAAACACAAAAAACCGAACAAGGAGAAAAAACTCAGGAATAAAAACTCGTGCCTTTATTTAAAATAGAATGGGTAATTGGTAATTGGTAATTGATAATGGTTAATTATCGAAGAAGGGGACTTTTAACAGGGAATGAATGGGTAGCATTTTCTCTTAAGAGTAAGAGTCCCCAATCGGGTTATAAAAACCCATCCCAAACCAGTCTATTCCCTATTCCCTATTCCCAATTACCAATTACCAATTAAATTAATTATTCCTAGGTGCTTCTAGAATTTGTTCTTGTACAGGATTTGTATTTACAACGGGAGTTTTCCGTTGTAAGTCAGCATTGTAAAAATAAACGCGACTACAATACTGAGTAGAACTAGAACAAGTGGCTTCAATCGCAACATTACTCACATTGTTAACATTAAGGGATAAATTGGCTGCTTGTGTAGGTTTAACAGTAACAGTTTGAGTTGGTTGTCCATCCAAGTAAAATCGAAGCTGAACGCTAGGACTATTTACATTATTGTCGGGCATCCCAAAACCCAAATTTAAAGCTTGAAATACATTTTGAGGGCGATTATCCGGTTTAATTTTACAAGTTAGAGCAGCCGAACGATAGCCGGGACTCAAATAAAATTTACTGTTGTAAACTGCTTTACCGATAGAAATATCGAGTTTTTGCATACGGACACTACCGATTCCACTTTTAACACAATTAGCTCTCAATAAAGAAATCGGACGCATCTGTTTTTGCTGTTGAGCAGTTGCTTCACCCAAAGGAAAGAGAGCGGGTAATATCACCGCAATTGGTAGAATAACTGAATCAATTAATTTATTTTTTTTCATTGACATTCAAAATTAATTTCAATCAAACGAAGTAAAAGTCAAAATCATAATACCTAATCCTTCGGACTTTTTTTTGTATCAAGGAATGGAATTGGGAATGGGTAATGGGTAATTGGTAATTGCTGACTGTTGACTGTTTACTTTTTACTGTTCCCTGTTCCCTACTCCCTAAAATTGAAATTAATTGATTCTGACGCGGAAGCGAACAAATCCAAATTGTCCACCAGCGGGTAAAGTACCTAGATTTGTAAGTACCGCACCATTTGTAGGAGTACCGTTGCGGCAAATATTCTGGAAATCTGCGGGTACGGGAGCTAAAGGTGATAGGAATGTACCGTTATCCCCACCATCACCACCTCCATTGACAAGAATACTACCTTCTACAAAAGTTGTATTGTTAGGAATTAAGTCGCAGACCTTGACATTTTGCAAGCTTTCCCCACCTTCGCTTAAAAAGTAAATAGTATATTCTACAATGTCACCGCTTTGTACGGGTGTTTCTAAACGAGTAATACCTACAGGTGAAGATTGTGGAGAGGAATTGAGTATATTATCATCATTATCGTTGGGGTCATCTTCAAATTGGTTGAAAGCAACTCCACTAATCGGTTGATTACCTCTTAATACATTGGTAATCCGCTTGACTAAACGTAAGTTTATCGGACCTGATGCACCCAAACGACCGGGACGGAAACCAAAGTCAACTTCATCTGTGTCGGGATTTGCTTGGGTTAACTCAGCACTTAAGGTTGTTTCAGTAGTAGGACTAAAGTCAGTAGGTCTTGCAGATTCTACAGTGTATGTACCAAGAGGTAAATTATCAAAAGTATAGTTACCATTTTGGTTAGTGGTTGTGGTTCCAAAATCCCTACCTTCGGAATCTCTCAAAGTTAATTGAACATTGGGAATTCCGGGTTCCCCTTCATCCTGTACACCATCACCATCTGTATCATTAAAAACAGTATCGCCGATGGAACCGGGTAGTCCAGTCATTCTCACCCCAAAATCAGCACTATCTAAATTTTGATTGGGTTGCAAAGTTACTGGAATCGGATTGGCACCCGTGGTGAGAATACTACCATCAGGAAGCGCTATTTCTACTCGATAATTTCCTGGTGGAAGATTGTTAAAAGTATATCTACCTGGGGTATTTTCATTGAAAGCGACAGTTTCCGTGTTATCGGTAAATTGTTGATCTATTTGGTCGTCGGAAGTACCAAAAACACCATCTTCTCCGGGACGAATTAATCTAACTAAAACACCGCTAACTCCCGGTTCACCTTCATCTTGAATGCGGTTAGCATTTACGTCAGCAAAAACGGTATCACCAATAGAACCCTGAAGCGGTGGTTGGAAACCAAAATCAACTGTATCAATATTTTGACCGGCTTGTAAGGTAACTGGGTTTGGTTGCGTCAAAGTCGGATTCAAACCTTGGGGAGGATTCTCAATTGAGACGGTGTAAGTACCTGGTGGTACGGTAAAATTGTAGACTCCATTGTCGCCGGTAGTGGTTCTTGCAACTTCATTTCCGTCAGTATTTCGTAGAACTAAGGTAATTCCGGGGATTCCGGTTTCATTTAAATCAGGAGTACTATCCCCGTCGTTATCGTAGAAAACAAAGTCTCCAATTGTCCCAACTTGTTGCGGTGAGAAACCAAAGTCAGCAGTATCGAAGTTTTGATTAGGTTGTAAAGAAATAATACTTGGTGGTGTTTGAGTCGGACTTAAACCGTTGGGAGGATTATTTACTACAACTCTGTAGTTACCAATAGGTATATCGGGGAAACTATATCTACCATTGTTATCGGTGGTAGTGGTAGTGACGGTAATATCGTCGGGGGTACCCAATTGATTATCCGGACCCGGACGAATTAAAGTAACTTGAACGTTGGGAATTCCTGGTTCATCTGGGTTTTGAGTGCCATCACTGTTATTATCCCGATACACAGTATCACCGATTGTACCCGTGGGTTGCGTGAAGCCAAAATCAGCGGTGTCTATATTATCACCAGGATTTAAAGTAATTGGATTATTAGGAGTTTGAGTTTGACTCAATCCGCGAATTGGTTCCTGAGATTGGTCGTTGATTGTAACTCTGTAAATTCCCGCAGGTAAATCGGGGAAACTATAACGACCATTGGCATCTGTTCTAGTTCTACCACTGGTATCATCATCATCAAGACTATTGCCAAATTCACCATCAGGTCCGGTACCGGCATAGTTGACAATTACATTGGGGATTCCCGGTTCTCCTGGATCTTGTTGACCGTTGCCGTTAATATCTCTGTAAACCGTATCACCAATTGTACCCGTACCTTGTTGTGTGGGAGCTAAACCAAAATCAATGGTATCTAAATTTTGATTGGCTGGTAAATTAATTGTACCTGGTGGGGTTTGAGTCGGAGTTAGACCTTGGGGATTGGTAATAGTAACTCTGTAATTACCCGCTGCTAAATTGGGAAAACTGTAATTACCGTTTTCGTTGGTAGTTGTAGTTTGGGTGGTATCGTCAGGTGTACCAAATTCACCATCGGGACCGGGAAGCGTCAGAGTTACCGTTACTCCTGGAATGCCAGTTTCACCTGCATCTTGTGTATTATTACGGTTAGTATCTGTGTAAACCGTATCCCCAATACTACTTTGTCCTTGACCTAATTGTCCCGGTACAAAACCGAAGTCAACTGTATCGATATTTTGACCTGGTTGTAACGCGACAACATTCGGTTGGGTTTGAGTCGCAGTATCTCCTTCTCTAGGACTCGTTGCGGTAACTCGGTAATTACCCGCAGGCAAATTAGGAAAACTATATCTACCTTCGGCGTTAGTAGTTGTAGTTTGGGTGGTATCGTCAGGAGTACCAAATTCACCGTCGGGACCGGGAAGCGTCAGAGTGACCGTTGCTCCTTCAATACCCAGTTCACCTTCATCTTGGACATTATTACGATTTGCATCCGTATAAACTGTATCTCCAATACTACCTACAGCAGATGGTGCATAACCGAAATCAGCAGTATCAAAATTTTGACCTGCTTCGACAACAATAGTTTGTGGTGGTGTTTGAGTAGGAGTCAAACCATCGGGAGGATTACTGACAATTACTCGGTAATTACCCGCAGGTAAGTTAGGAAAACTGTATCTACCATTATCGTCAGTAGTAGTGGTCTGGGTAGTATCGTCGGGAGTACCAAACTGACCATCCGCACCTGGAACGATCAAAGTCAAGTTTATTCCACCAATTCCCGGTTCATCCGGATTTTGACTACCGTCACCGTTGGTATCACGATAAACTGTATCACCGATTGTAGCGGCATTAGGAACTGGCGCACAAATCGTAAATGGTGCTAAACCGATAGTTTGGTCTTGTCCGGGTTCACCGAACTCCCTTCCCACTTGATATTCAATGCGGATTTGATCTACAGTACCTCCCGGTGTGATGGAAACGTTACCATCTCTATTAGCGGGAAATGAATTATCGACAATACCCAAAGCAGAATTTCCCGAAATTCTGTTGAATTGACCGAGAGATTGTAAATTAACCGGGACGTTGGAAGTTTCACTGGATGCAGTAACCGTAACGACATCTTGGAAAGTTCGACCGCTATCTCGTGGACCATCGCGGTCAACATCTAATAAAGTTAAAGGTGATGCTAAGGTAACTGGTTGAGCAAAAGTAAGAGTAACAGTCGCGCTACCCGGAGAAAGATTACCAGTTTCCGGAGGTTTACCAGGTCCAATATTCAAACGTAAACTCGGTCCGGGAATACCACCGTAAATATCAGTACCAATTCTTGATTCGGTTCTATCAATAACTTGACCAGGAACTTCTTCGGTAATCGTCAAGATGGTACGGATACCGCCAATATTATACTCTTGTGTTAAATCTGATAGGTTGTCAGTAGGATTTAATTGTATTGTTTCTGGTGCAGTACCCGCAGGACAACTACCTGTGGTTTGTGCAATAGCTTTACCAGAATCAAATATGGGTACTTGAGGTACACCCAATAATGCTGCTAATAAAGTTGTAGAAAGAAAGGGTATAGAGATGTTGTGAACAGCAGGTGAAATATGATATCTGCTCCGGAGACGCTCCCCTAACACCACCTTACCGGGTTTGCCTTGAGTAATTGCCGATAAATGCTTAAATAAAGCTTTCATTTTTTGCTTCCTAAACAACGAAAAATAAAGAATTGGTAATTGGTAATTGGTAATTGGTAATTGGTAATGGGTAATTGTTAACTCCTAACCTTTTACCTTTGACCTTTTACCTTTGACCTTTTATCTTCTTCTTTCAATTTGCAAATCTTGTTCTTGGTCTTCAATAATCAGGTCTATACCCCTAACATCTTTGAAGATGATTTCAGTACGTCGATCTCTGGCGTAATCGACAATATCGGTACTACCAGGAACTTTACGTTGAGATTCACCGAAGGAACGTATGGTCATTCTTTCGGGTGCAATTCCTTGACGTAATAAGTAATTCCTTGTAGACAATGCTCGTCGTCTACCTAATGCTTGGTTATAAGCATCACTAGCGCGGGGGTCGGTATGACCTTGCAGTTCGATGACGATGAATGGATATTGTTTAAGTACTTCCGCTACTTGGTCTAGTACTTTTGCACTTTCGTCACTAATGAAAGATTTATCTAAGGCAAAGTGGACGTTGCGTGGTACTTGAATGCGGATGGGTTCCGGTGGTGCTTCTGGTGGTGCTGGTGGTGGTGCTGGTGGTTGTGGTGGGGGTGGTGGTACTGGTCTGGAAATGCACTCAGGCGGTTTTATTGGATTGATAGGAGCCTGCACCTTAACATTGGGTATAGTCCCCTCAACACCAATAATTGTCGCGATCGCCGGTTCTGATGTTCCATACTGCGGGTCGGTGGCGATCGCGCTAATTACATCCCCGGTTTGCACGTTTTCTAGTTGAGCGGTAAATTTACCGTCTTCTCCCACGCTAACTATGGTTAGGGGTTCTGTTAATGCGCCGAATCCCGGTTGATATATGGCATTTGGTCCCCTTTGATAGTCGCCCAATCGATAAAATGTCACTTCGCTACCTTCATCGGCTTTCCCCGTGACGATGGCGCTACTACCGCTGGGTAAAAAGTATTTTTCGGTGAATTCGGGAGCGTTAATTGCGGCGTTTCCGGTTTCTTTACGGCGATTTACTGAGGTACGTCTGGGGTTGGGACCATCTCCCCGCTGAAAGTCAATTACCCCCAAGTTTCGCTGACTGTTGAGGTCAATACTTAATCCTTCTAAAGCCGCGAATTTATTGTTACGGATATCGTTACGTATCGCAGGTCCGCTTTTGCCAATATCGTTATGAGGGAATGCGGTAACTACTACTCCAGGTCCGGTTTGATGGTCAATTTCGTTGCCAATTATTTGATGTTCGCTGCCCATCACGAAAACTGCTGCTCGTCGGAGTCTTCTACCGTTATAAGTAATTTTATTGTTTTGTACGAGT
Source organism: Plectonema cf. radiosum LEGE 06105 (assembly GCF_015207665.1). Classification (GTDB taxonomy): domain Bacteria; phylum Cyanobacteriota; class Cyanobacteriia; order Cyanobacteriales; family Nostocaceae; genus Rivularia; species Rivularia radiosa_A. Next base: position 955 of record NZ_JADEWL010000001.1, on the reverse strand, counting down.
ATCTTGCCTTGGGGTTTGAATAAATAGACACCAGCGCCGTCGTTAGCACAAATTAAGTTACCTAGAATTTGCGAATTGTCCACAACCCCTTCAAACCGCAAAGCATCAGGCATTCCATCGATACCGTTACCAATAATGATATTCTGCTCTACCTGAGTATTTTCTGCTCTTACCGAAGTAATAATTGCACTGCCGGCATGGTAAGAGATTCGGTTTTTGCGAATTGTCGCACCTTGACTATTAAATAAATAAACCCCAAAAGCGGAAATTTGTTCGGGTACTCGTTCATCAGCAGTGATTCCCAACCAGTTATTTTCAATAACTACATTTTTGGGGGGTTCGTTCCTTTCATAAAAAGGAAAATCATCGTTAGGTGGTCTTTGCTGACTGATATCGGGAGGGGGAAAGCGGTGAGCAATGACAATATCCCCCGGTGGAGTTGTCAGGGTTGCGGGTTCGGGTTCACCGTCATAAATTAATGCACTTCCCAACTGCTGTTTGATGGGTTCGGCATTAAAACCATAAAGATTCAAACCGCGTATGGTGATATTATCTGCGACCACCGTTAAACCGCGAAAGACTTCTTGTCCCGTTGCGGGTTTAATTGTCACCAAGGGAATGGGAATCTCAATTTCCGCAGTTGCGGAAGTGTTGGGATCGTATCCCGGTTGGGTACTTCCATCAATTGTTAATCCTGGTACCGCTAAATCGGGCAATACCGTTTGTAACTCGATGGTTGTCCCCCCAGTGGGTAAATTAAATGCAATCGTACTTCCACCAGTCGCGGGAGTAATTTGAGGTTGTTCAGCACTACTGAGTTGTTGGGGGGTTAAAGTTCCGTTGACAACTTCAATGGCTTCGCGCAAAGTTAATTGAGCATCCGCTGTTACCGGACCATCTGCATTACTATTTACCACCACCCGCACGGGAGTTGGAACTGGGGAGATGGGGGGGG
>NZ_JADEWL010000068.1 GCF_015207665.1 Plectonema cf. radiosum LEGE 06105 | reverse complement strand
GGGAGATGGGGGGATGCAATCATCAGAAGTCGGGTTTTTAAGATAAATTACGGTAACATCAAATAAACTTGCTAAAAACCCGACTTCTTACCCAAAGCCCTATAAATTTTCCAACTCCTTAACTTTTCTACATCGACAATCCAACTTGCAAGCTATACAAATATAGAAATAATACAAACTCTACTGATTGGCAATTGTAAGGCAGGTACACCCGTGCAAAAACTGACTTCATTATACGAATATCATATTGGTGGTCGTTTACCTGTTGATGCACCAAGTTATGTAGTCCGTCGTGCTGACGAAGAACTTTACAATGCTTTAAAAGCGGGTGAGTTTTGTTATGTTCTCAACTGTCGGCAAATGGGAAAGTCCAGTTTGCGGGTACAGGTGGCGAAACGGCTAGAAGAAGATGGTATTATTTGCACGACGGTGGATTTATCGGGAATTGGCAATCGTAACATTACAGCTGACCAGTGGTATGCAGATATAATTATGCGATTGGTACGCAGTTTGCGATTATCTGGACAAATTAATGTTCGTCATTGGTTAGCACAAAGACAAGATTTTTCTGCGGTGGGACGTTTGGGTGAGTTGCTGCAATCGGTGCTGATAGATTTAATTGAGCAACCGATAGTGATTTTTTTCGATGAAATAGATAGCACCATCAGCTTACCATTTAATACTGATGACTTTTTTGCTCTTATCCGCTCTTGTCACGAACACAAACGTCTCACTTTTGCTCTTTTGGGAGTAGCGACACCTTCAGATTTAATTACAGATAAAACTCGCACACCCTTTAATATTGGACGTGCAATTGAATTAAATGGCTTTAATTTGCAGGAAGTCCAACCATTAGAGCCAGGTTTAGCTGATAAAATTGATTATCCCCAAGCTGTATTGAGGGAAATACTGACTTGGACAGGAGGACAACCATTTCTCACTCAGAAATTATGTCAATTAGTCGCACAACATGGGAAAAAGGGAACAGGGAAACAAGGGAATATACAGCAGATTGCATCCCCTTATCTGCAAAAATTAATGCGGGAAATCTTCACACAACCAGAGGAAATTGCTCAACAAGTCGCTGTAATAGTGCGATCGCATATCATAGACAATTGGGCTGCTCAAGATGAACCACCACATTTAAGAACAATCCGTGACAGGTTACTTGTTTCGGAACAACGCGCTAGCAGATTACTCGGACTATATCTACAAATCTTACAAAATGGTGGTGTCTCCGTCAATGATTCTCCCGAACAAATCGAGTTGCTGCTGTCGGGGTTAGTTGTCAAAAAACAAGGTAATTTACAAGTTTACAATCGTATTTATCAAGAAGTTTTTAACTTAGAGTGGGTAGAAAAGCAATTAAAGCAATTACGACCCTACGCAGATTCACTTAATCAATGGGTGATGTCTGACTATCAAGATGACACAAATTTGTTAAGAGGACAAGCCCTATTAGACGTGCAAATTTGGGCTAAAGGGAAAACTTTAAGCAACCTCGATTATCGCTTTTTAGCTGCGAGTGAGGAACTGGACAAGCGGGAAGTGCAAACTGCGTTGATGGCTTCCGAACAAGCAAATCAAATTCTCATATCTGCTGAAAAACAAGCACAACAGACAATTCGCCGTGGTTTTTGGGGGTTTTCTGTGGTATCTGTAGTTGCTGTGTTGTTACTAGGAAGTTCCGGTATTTTGATGTGGCAAACAGCACAACAAAAAAAACAAATGACCCTGGGTGAAATTAAAACTTTAAGTATTTCTTCAGAAGTATATTTTAATTCTCAACAACCTTTTGACGCTTTGCTGTCTAGTTTAAAAGCGGGTATCAAATTAAGACAAATCGGTTGGCAAAATGCTGATTTACTCCTGCGGGTACAGGTAGAAAAAGCTCTCCGTCAATCCCTCTATTGGGTGCGAGAAGAAAACCGTCTCCTAGATCACAGGGATGTTGTCACACGAGTGAAATTTCATCCCCAGAATCAAACCCTAGCTAGTGGTAGTTGGGACAAAACCGTGAAAATCTGGCAGCGTGACGGCAAGTTACTACGGACTCTACGGGGACATACGGATGCAGTTTGGAGCATTAATTACAGCCCCGATGGTAAATTATTAGCAAGTTCCAGTCGGGATAAAACCGTTAAAATTTGGCGTGTAGAAGATGGGAAAGAATTATTCACCCTGCCGCACTCAGATTGGGTTGCTTGTGTGGGATTTAGCCCAGATGGTCAAACAGTGGCATCAATGGAGTGGAATGGCACCATGCGGTTGTGGAATTTACAGGGACAGCAAATAAAATCCTTTAAAACCCATAATGCCCCAGTCGTTGCCATTAATTTTAGTCCCAAAGGAGATGCCATTGCTACTGCTAGTCGAGATAGTACAGCCAAAATTTGGAGTCGGGATGGTCAAAAATTAGCCACATTGGGCGGACATAATGATTGGGTAACATACGTGAATTTTAGTCCCGATGGCAAAAGTTTAATTACCACCAGTCGGGATAAAACTGCGAAAATCTGGAGTTACGATGGTGTAGAAACCCGACATATCGTATCTTTACAGGGACATAACGATACCATCGGTAGTGCAGTTTTCAGTCATGATGGTGAGACAATTGCAACCGCAGGTTGGGATCGAACCGTGAGACTTTGGAACCGTAAGGGAGAACAGTTACAACTTTTACACGGACACAAAGAAGCGATTTGGGGTGTAAGTTTTAGCACGGATGATAAAACTTTAGCCAGCAGTAGTGATGATGGAAGCGTGAGACTTTGGAACCTGGGAGAGTCGAATTTCCGAGGGATTGAAGACTTAAATCAAAAATCGCCACTACAAAAAGCCTGGACTAAAAATCTTGGGGAAACAGGTTCTACCAGTATTAGTTTTAGCCCCAACAGTCAAATATTCGGTACAACCGGAAGTCTGGATAGTGCGACAATCTGGAAGTTTGCAGGTGTGAAGAAGGGAAGCATCCAGGCACAAGCGATCGCATCATTAAAAGGTCATGGTGATGTACTCAGAAGCTTACATTTTAGTCCCAATGGCAAAATTGCCATCACCGCAAGTCGGGATAAAACAGCCAAATTATGGACATTAGATGGTCAAAAATTGGCTACACTGCGCGGACATAACGCAGATGTGAGGAGTGCGGTATTTAGTTCCGATGGTCAAACAATTGCCACTGCAAGCTGGGATAATACAGCTAAATTGTGGAATTTGGCTGGTGAAGAATTAGTGACACTACGCGGACATACAGCAGCGTTGAGAAGTGTAAGTTTTAGTCCGAATGGTCAAATGATTGTCACAGGAAGTGAAGATGGAACTGCAAAACTGTGGAATCGACAAGGTAAGGAATTAACTACCTTAAAAGGACATCAAGCGGGAATTTTAGCCGTAGCTTTTGCTCCTAGCAAGCAAATAATTGCCACAGTAAGTAAAGACAATACCATTAAATTATGGAACTTCCAAGGTAAATTGTTAAAAACCATATATTGCCATGAAGGTGCAATCAATAGTTTAATTTTTAATCCAGATAGTAACAGCTTTGTCACAGTTAGTGAAGATAAAACAATCAAATTATGGACACTGGATGGAAATGTCCTGCAAACCTTCGGGGGACATGACGCTGGAGTCAAAAGCGTCAGTTTTAGTCCAAATGGTCAGTTATTAGCTTCTGCTGATTCCTTGGGAAATGTGATTTTTTGGCATTTGGATTTGGATTCTAACCCAGATAAATTATTGATGGAGGGTTGCGATCGCCTTAAGGATTATTTACACAATAGTGGGAATGTAAAAGAAGATGAAAGGGGTTTGTGTGATGGGATTGGTAAAATTTATGATTAAGTTTCCAACACTTGTTGCTTGATTTACTAAGGTATAAAAACTTTATAAGGCTTTTTTTACGCAAAGGGACGCGAAGGTTTACGCAAAGGTACGCAGAGGCTTATTTTTATAACTCTAACTCCATAATCGTTTATGGGAATTAAGTCATTGCTTCGCTTGCTTTCCCGTTAAATCTCAGAAATTTTCAGCTTGATGGGTAATGGGGTTGAATTCAAAACGCTGATGATATGCAGTTTCCCCATACAGATTAAATGTCACTACTGGTTCATTCCCCAACGGTTCAACACAATGGATAGCACCGGGTGTAAAACCAATAATATCACCGGGAACCAAAATTTTTTCACCAACACATTCAATACGATTTGGATATTCCAATGTCGGAACTCTTTGCCAAAATTGATTTTTTTCCTCTCCATTCACAACAGCAACAATACCCCAAGTACCATGATTATGAATAGGAGAAACACGAGCAGGTAGCCAAGCAACCATCTGGATAGTTAAAGGAAACTCATATTCATCATACAGGAATTGCACAGACCAACCTGGGTCTATTGGTGGTTGAGTAAACTCCATTTGTAACCAATAGGAACTACTCAATAATTTTCGCACCAGTGGCATAATTTTCTGAATACGAAGATAATCATCATTAATATTATCTAAAATATCTTCTAATTCCGTGAGAAAACGGTATAAACGATAGGTTTTTTTTTGTAAAGCAAGTTCCTTAAAGTTTAAGCTGATAGACTTACCATCATCGTTTACCAGCCAGTTTTGAGAATCAATACAATCTGTAGAATTAGCCATGATTATTCCGTCAAAGTATTATTTATAATATTAATTAATATCTCAAAATTTTCTAGAACGACTCACATATTGACCGTGGATATTTACCATATAGGGAATTAAGTAGGTTACAGCAGAAGAAATCCACCGTTCACGATTCATTTGATTTTTGGTTAAAGCCGAACCGTGATTAATTACAAATAAAATAGAACCAACCACAACAGATACTTTTAATGCTGTCGGCATCATATCTCGATCAAAAAGACATAAGCCAAATTTTTTAAGTGTTTTCATCTGCTACATAAAACCTAAATGACTCAGCGTTAAAATTTAAATCTGTGAACTCTGCATGACAACAGTTCCCGTCGGACGAGTTACATTGGGGTCTTTTTCTAATGTAATGACTAACCCAGAAAATTGGGGGTGAGAAAATTCTTGGTACATTTGCTCAGTAAATGGTAAATCATAGGAAGCTGTACCCCAGGAATAGGGTTTAACTTGACCACAGGGTAATTTTTCATCGTTGACAATTGTCCATAATAGATAAGCGTATCCAGGAGGTGGTGCGGGAAGATTTTGGAATACCATCACAGCTTTTTGTTTTTGGGGATTGATAACTATACTTCCGGAAGCATTATCTGTAATCTGATTTGTAGAGTTAACTGCTTCAAAAGTAAATAATCGCGTTTGGGAATTTTGCAGCAGATTTTTAACGTCTTGAACTTGAGCAAAATCCTGGCGTAACTTTTGATGTTCTGCGGTGACAACACCCAATTTTTGCCGCAATAGATAATTATCAACACCGATAATTACCACAAATAATGCAGCGATACTACCAGCAATTTTTTTCCATCGCCGAGAGATTTTTGGTATGAGTAAATTATGAATTTTTTGAATGGGAATATGATTTATATTTGTTTGTTTAATTGTCATTCCTTCAGCTTGCGAGAGAATTTTACCTAACAAATCAGCAGGTGGTTCTACTTCAATAAAACCATCTACAACCTGTCGTAAAACTTCCTGTAAATCCTCAACTTCGGTAATTAGTTCTGGATGTTGATCGAGTAATAACCGAAATTCCTCAGCTTCCTCCGGGGAAAGATCATCTACAACAAACCCCGCGACTAAGTTTTTAATATGTTCAGAATTGAAAGATTTATTCATATGATAATAAATCAGAATCTAGTAAAATCCGTTTGAGTTTTAATAATCCTTGACGGGTACTGGTTTTAACTGTACCAAGGGGAATATCAAGTTTTTTGGCTATTTCTGATTGACTCAATCCCTGGTTATAAGCTAATTCAATCACTTGACGTTGCTTTTCTGGAAGTTCACTCATAGCATGATTAACTCGTTGCGATCGCTCTGCAAAACTTGCTTGTTCCACAGGTGTTGGTTCGGGTGTTACGTCATTGTTCATTTTTCCTACTTTTTCCACAAGTTTGAGTTGTCTAGTGCGAGCGCGAATTTTGTCGATGGCACGTGATCGCGTTATTGTGACTAAATAGCGGACAAAAAAGCGACAATCGGGATTCGTAGATGCTTTCCGCCACAATGTCAGAAATATTTCCTGGGTTAAATCCTCGGCTTCCTGGGGGTTTGCCAAAATCTTTAGTGCTAATCCATACACCAAACGACCGTGACGCTGAAACAAAATACTTAAAGCCGCAGAATCACCATTTTTCAGCGCCACAAACAAAGCTTCATCCGTCACATCGGAAGTTAGGCAAGAATTTGACTGGGGTTGTTTAGGCTCCATGCGATTTTTAACCCATGTCTAAACTAATACAGTCTTTCGTTTTGCATATTTCTTCTGTCATCACCTCGCTCCACAATGCACATCAAGAGATATTTTCGCTTAAAAAAGCCGTCTATATATATGACGACTGAGGGAGGCGATCGGATTTAGTGTGAGATGGTGATATTTGATTTTCAAGAAACTTAATAATTAATTGGAATGTTTGGATGGGGAGGGGGATATCGATTACAATTTAAGTAGTTACGCAAAATTATTTATATAATTACTCGTGAGATTAGACTGAGCTTTTGATTTAACTCAAGGACAACCTTGGTTAGTTAATGCTTTAGCCAAGGAAATTGTGGAAAAAATGAACCTTGGAACGGCAATATGCAATTGGTAGGGCTTTGTTTTATTTTAAACACTAATGGCAACTTTTCCTAAGACCTGCCTTTGTTCGAGATGGCTAATTGCCTCAGCAATTTCGCTGAGATTATAGCGTTTATTGATATAGGTAGTGATTTTTCCAGCTTCTATGAATTGCTTCAATGTTGTCAAATCCTTTTGATTAGGTTTTGCAACCAAGCATTGCACTCTCCTACTATTGGTTTTGGAAATCAAAGATCCAAAAAACATTACTTGGAACAATCGAGCGGTGGAACCACCTACCATAATGTAGGCTCCTTCAGTTGTCAGTATTGGCAAATAGTCAAATACTGAACGGTAGGCTGCCGCATCCAGTACCAGATTATAATGCTGTCCAGCTTGGGTGACATCTGTTTGAGTATAATCAATTACATGGTCTGCGCCGAGCGTTCGCACCATTTCCATTTTTTTCGTACTACATACGGCGGTGACTTCAGCCCCAAATGCCTTGGCAATCTGCACTGCAAAAGACCCTACTCCACCAGATGCACCATTGATCAACACCTTTTGTCCTGACTGAATCTGCCCACAATCCCGCAGTCCCTGTAAGGCACTAAGGGCTGCTGTGGGAACAGTTGCAGCTTCCTCGAATGTCATGTTAGCTGGCTTTAGCACCAATGCTGCTTCTGTTGTACAGACATATTCAGCAAACGCACCAAAACCATACTCAGACAAGTCTCCAAACACCTCATCACCAAGCTGAAACTGGGTGACATCTTTACCAACGGCTTCAACTCGTCCAGCCACATCACAGCCTATAATCTTGATTTTTGGCTTGAGTAATCCCCCAAATATGAAGCGGATTAAGAACGGTTCACCCCTCATCAGATGCCAGTCACCAGCATTAACGGAGGTGGCGTACACTCGCACCAGCACGCCATTATCTGGTACTTTGGGTTTCTCAATCTCTATCAATCTCAATACATCCGTTGAACCATACTCCGTCTGCGCGATCGCTCTCATTTTGTCATTACTTTGGTTATCCCCTTGACTAGGGACGGAGGTATTTGATGTTTTCATGATTTTCCCTAAAATTACGAAGCAATTGACTTTGAAGCCAGCAAGCCCTAATTTAACTTACAGTGTAAGTTAAACTTATAGTGTAAGTTTGTCAAGATAAAAAGTAAACTGATACAAATTTAAAAAATGATTGCGACAGATCGCTTAAGCATAAATCTTGTCTAGCAAAACTTCTGTAATCCAAAATTTAAAGCCCAAGCTACGTTAAGAATTGATGCGAGAAAAGTTAAATGGCTAAGAAGATTAATCCCGATACACCTTCCCCAACCCCGTTGAGTCGGGAACGGGTACTACGCACTGCTGTGTATCTAGCTGACGAGGGTGGTATTGAGTCACTGTCTATGCGGAAACTGGCGATTGTACTGGGTGTCAAGGCGATGTCGCTATATAATCATGTAGCCAATAAGGAGGATATACTGGATGGCATGGTTGAGATTGTAGTCAGCGAGATTGAGGTACCTAGCCTGGAAACTGACTGGAAGACAGCGATGCGGCGGCGTGGAATTTCATCTCACGAGGTGCTGTTGCGCCACCCCTGGGCGACGATGGCAATGATGTCACGGGTTAATATTGGATCAGCAATGTTGCGCTATGTGGATGCAACACTGGGCTGTCTGCATGAAGCAGGCTTTTCGTTCGAGATGGCAGATCATGCCTGGAATGCAATCGACAGTTACATCTATGGATTTACACTCCAAAAACTGAAATTCCCGTTTCAGACGGGGGAGTATTCGGAAGTTGCCCAGAAAAACCTTTCACTCATCCCTGTTGAGGATTACCCTTACCTCCATCAGTTAGCCAATCAAATTATTAACGGTTCTTATAGCGGTATTCATGACTTTGAGTTTGGACTAGAATTAATCCTCAACAGTCTTGATCGCTTCCCAGAGGAAGTTTGAGTGAACGCAACAACTTCATTTCGGATGAAATTATTTTAATTAAATCCAATTCCGTTCCTCACTCGTCTTATTGAATAGGTGCAATTGGAATTCCCAATTTCATCCAACCATTATTCCAGCATCTGACAATACAAATTTCAGGAGAGGATAAAAAGGAAAATGTACCAACATACTAAATTTTGGCTCGGTCTACTGTCTTTAAGTAGCTTGGTTTTGATGGTATCATGCAGCACTGGAAATTCCGATAATATTTCTCAAAATCAAGCTGCATCATCGACTACGGAGGTGGCTCAGGCAAATCCCTGTGCTGGGAAAAATCCTTGTGCTAGTAAAGATAGTTCCAAAAATCCCTGTGCTGCTAAAAACCCTTGCGCGGGTAAAGATAATTCCAAAAACCCCTGTGCTGGTAAATTAACTTCTGTGGGAGGACCTCTTGCACAAGAACTTCAAGGTAAACCTGTTTTAGTAGATGTATTTGCAACTTGGTGTGCTGGTTGTAAAAATATTGCTCCGACTCTATCAGAACTGAAACAGGATTATGCAGATAAGGTTAACTTTGTCGTCTTGGATGTGACTGACCAAGCCAAAGTGAAAGAGACACAAGCCCAAGCAGAAAAATTGGGTCTAAGTAAATTCCTGGAAGCAAACAAGAGTAAAACTAGCACAGTAGCTATTGTTGACCCGGCAACTGGCAATATTTTAACGATGTTTAAAAATAATCCTAACAAGGCAGATTACACCAAAGTTCTTGATACTGCTTTAGCCCAAAATTAGCTCCTGTCTCTTCATGGCTCAAGGGAAATTATTATGAAACAAATACCTCAATCATCCACCGAGCCAAGTCCTGCTCGACGTTCTAAAATCTCGAAAAAATGGCTGTTTTATGGTGGATTGGGGTTAATATCACTGATTCTAGTTATCACCCTCGGACCTGTAATCAGCCATCCAGTAGAACGGCTAATTTCCATTATCGAAAACCGCTACCAACAATGGTTCGATCAACAAGATACCGCCAATCCCTTTGTCTTGTTACCATTGGCATTTGCAGGTGGTGCGCTCGCATCTGTATCTCCTTGTATTCTTGCCCTTTTACCTGTCAATCTCAGCTATATCGGTACACTCAAAATCAAATCCCGTTGGGATGCTTTCACCAAAGCTGGTTTGTTTGTTTTAGGTGCGGTGACAATTCTCAGTTTATTTGGCTTGGTATCTTCCTTTGCGGGAGCAGTAATGGTGGAATACCGGGGCTATATCAATATAATAGTAGGCTTAATTATGGCTGTGATGGGTTTGTGGTTGATGGGAGTTGTAAATATTCCCCTACCGCAGATGAATGTCAATCTGCCGAAAGCAGGACCTTATGGAGTCGGTTTGACCTTTGCATTGGTGAGTTCTCCTTGTGCGAGTCCGGTATTATTCGCGGTGTTAGCATCAGCAGCAGCTACGGGTTCCCAGGTATTGGGTACGCTGACAATGGTTAGTTATGCTTTGGGTTATACCCTGTTGATTTTTCTGGCAAGTTTATTTACGGGATTGGCAAAACAAAGTAATAAGTTGTTGCAACATTCTGAGGGAATTATCCGTTTTGGTAGCGTCGCGCTGATTTTAACTGGTGTGTATTACCTGTTTACAGGAACTCAATGGTTTTTGGGAAGCTAGGTTGATTTCTCAAGGTTGAATATAAAACATAACGCCATAAATCAAACAATCAAGATTTTTCCAGAAATTCTTGGTATCAATCTCAATCAAATTTAATCCAAATCAAAGGAGAAATAACAATGTCAGAATTAGCTAATTCAATTTTTAGTCAAGGACGAGATTCCTTAGAACAGTTGCAGCAAGAATCACCTCACCCAATTTTAGTAAAATTTGTCGCCCCTCACTGCCCTAGTTGCAAAACCCTTACCCCAATTCTTGAACAACTAGTCAATGAACATAGTAGTGAAATACATATGGTGACAATCGATATGGCTGAAGAACCAGAATTAGCGATGGAATTGGGTGTGCGGAGCGCTCCCACTGTATTCTTTCTTCAGGGGAAGAAAGTGGTTGTTCAGATTCCTGGTTTGAAGCCGAAAAAACTCTATGCAGAAGCTGTAGAAAAGATTCTCCGAGCCTAAGATGATTATATTTTTCTCATTCCTCAAATAATTAGGAGTTGTTTATGAATTTAACTGAAGATTTAGTCAATTTAGCAGTGCAAATAGAATCAAAAATGCCAGAAGAAATCAAAGTTCTGATGGAACAAGCAGCCATCGATTTGCTCAATTCGGGTATTAGCGATAATTCTCTCCAAGAAGGAGATACTATACCCAGTTTTACCTTACCAAATGCGATCGGTGAATTAGTTGATATTTACCAGTTACTCAAATCAAGTTTAGTCGTGATTTCCTTTTATCGCGGAGGATGGTGTCCCTATTGTAATTTGGAGTTGCGAGCATTACAGCAAGCACTACCGGAAATCAAGGCTTATGGGGGTACATTAGTGGCAATTTCACCCCAAACCCCGGATAACTCGCTTTCAACAGTGGAAAAAAATGAATTGACTTTTGCAGTATTAAGTGATGTTGGTAATCAGGTTGCCCGTCAATTTGGCTTAGTATTTACCATTCCAGAAGCACTTCGTCCCATTTATCAAGGATTTGGCATTAATCTACCTGCAAGTAATGGGGATGAAAGCTTTGAGTTACCCATACCAGCAACTTACGTTGTCAATACTGATGGTGTAATTGTCCATGCTTTTGTTAAGCCTGATTATACACAAAGACAAAATCCGGAAGAGATTGTCACAATTCTTAAGGAGATTGCAATCCTATGAAACCCCATTATCGGGTAGCTATTTTTGGTTCCGCACGAATCAAAAAAGAAGATCGAGAATATCAAGGATTTTGATAAATTTAGCAGCAGATTAGATGCCTAGATACAAAACAGAATCAAAACAGCATATAGGTCTAAATGCTTTGTATCTAGTTGGGATTTATTTTCTAACGGATATTGCAGTTGATCCATCTGAACCATAAGAAAGGTCAACCTTGACTCAAGTAAAGTATTCAATCAGGAGTTCTGAAGATGAAACGTTTAATTATTGCTAGCCTATCTACCCTAACTTTATCTACTGTTGTGTTACCTGTTGTCAGAGCAAACCAGATAAACACCAACAACAAAAATATTTCCCCAACTTTAATCGCACAGAATCAAAAGACCTCTGGAATGCTAATGGCTACTGCTGATGACGGTACTCCCAGAGGTTTTACTAAAGAAAAATGGCTGACTGCTAAAGGTGAGGTTTCCATATCACCCGTCAATGCCAATAATTATCAGGTGACACTCAAAGCCAGTGGTTTAGCACCTAACGGACTTTACACCTTCTGGTGGGTGAATAAAAAACTTGTAGGAATGGACATGGGACCAGCAGGAGGTTTACCCAGTAATGAGTTCAGAGCAGATCCTCGTGGTAACGCCACTGCAACTATCACTGTACCTAACAATAATAATTATCAAATGTTGGCACTTGCTTATCATGCAGATAATAAAACACACGGTCAAATGCCTGGTGAACTGGGCAAAGTCACTTTCACTCACCTGATGGGTTCATTCCCAAAAATCAAGTAAATAAGGGGAATTAAGACTGAATATTACAAAATCCTTGCAGGTGTAGAGAGGCTACTGCTTCTTGCAAGCTCCTAGTCGCGTCTCTATAATGAATGTTTACCAAGAGTAAAAACTGATATTCACACCACTGCACCCAAAGCTTGTAGCGTTAAAATTGTCGCATCTGTTAATCCTTTAACTCCAGTAATTCTCATTCCTTCATAAAGTCTTTTCGCAATCAAAATTCTGGTAGATTCACCCGTATTGATATCCCAAATTCTCACAGTTTGGTCTTGGGAACCACTAGCAATAAATTTACCTCCTGGGCTAAAAGTAATAGCAGAAACTAAATGTGTATGTCCCACACAAATGTATTTACATTCTCCTGTTTTTACATCCCAAATTCTCACGGTTTGGTCATGGGAAGCGCTAGCAAGAGTATTTATATCTGGGCTAAAAGCTATAGAAAAGACCCAATTTTTATGCCCAGTTAAGGTTTTTAAAAACTCTCCTGTTGGGAATTGCCAAAGTTTAATTGTTTGGTCTGTACTACAAGTTGCTAAAATCCGATCATCTTGACTGAATATAACTGCATAAATTCTGTCTGCATGGGCGCTTAAAATTTTCAAACAATTACCCGTTTGCCAATCCCAAATTCTCACAGTTTGGTCAGCACTAGCACTTGCTAATATTTTACCATCATGACTAAAGGTGATTCCCAAAATTTTATCAGTATGACCAGTTAAAGTATTGAAAGATTGTCCTGTATGCCAATCCCATATTTTTATTGTACAATCGGCACTTGCACTAGCTATAATTTCACCGTTGGGATGAAATTCTACAGCATAAACCCAATCTGTATGTCCTTGTAATATTTGAAAACATTTACCTGTATTTACAGCCCATAATCTAACAGTAGAATCTGTACTCGCACTGGCTAAAATTTGTCCTTCTGGATTAAAAGCAAGTCCATAAATAAAATCACTATGTCCTTGTAAACTTCTTAAACAATTTCCTGTTTGCCAATCCCATAATTTAATCGTTTTGTCATTACTTCCACTTGCTAAAATTTGATTATTTGGACTATATTTTACAGGCAATGCCCAATCCGTATTTCCTTGCCAAGTTTTTAAACATTCCCCGCTATGATAATCCCATAATCGCATGGTTTGGTCTAAGCTGACGCAAGCAATTGTTTGATTATCGGGACTTACAGCAACGCAGCAAACTTCATTAGTTTGTTTATGTAAAGTTTTAATGCAAGTATGAGTCTTGCAATCCCAGATTTTCACACTGCGATCGCCACTTCCGCTTACAAGTATCTCACCCCCAGGACTAAAAGCCACAGAATAAACGCTGTTTGTATGTCCACTATAGGTTTTAAGGCATTCCCCTGTCTGATAATTCCAGATTTTAATTGTGCGATCGCCACTTGCACTTGCTAAAGTTTGATTATCTGGACTAAATGCAATGGAACGTACCCAATTTTGATGTTCACTCAGGGTTTGGACACATTCCCCCGTTTCTAGATCCCACAATTTAATTTTATGGTCTGCACCGCTACTTGCTAAAATTTCTCCCTGGGGACTAAAAGTAACACAACGCACCCAATCTGTATGTCCAGTAAGAGTTTTGATACAGTTACCGTCGTAAATATCCCAGATTTTGATTGTGCGATCGCCGCTTGCACTTGCTAAGATATTACCCTTGGGACTAAAAGCGAGAGAAAATATTTCATGATCATGTCCAGTTAGGGTTTTAATGCAAATACCATCGCGAACATTCCATAATTTAATTTGATGATCGGCACCACAACTCGCTAAAATGTCTCCATTGGGACTAAAAGTTACAAAGCGCACCCAGTTATTATGACCTTGACAAATTAATAGTAATTTACCTGTTTTTACTTCCCAAATCCGCACATTACAGTCAGTATCACAAGTTGCTAAAAGCTTTCCATTTGAACTAAAATTAGCTGATAAAATATTGCCTAAAATTTCCGTAAATACACAACGAGATAAATCGGAATTAGAAAAATTGACATCATGTAAATGTACACCTTGTAGGTATGCTTGCCATAATGTTAAACCAGAAAAATCACAGTCGCTAATATCAACTTGTGCTTGATGTAATAAATTCAGAGAATTACCAGCTAAATATCCCGTTTCTTTGGCTGATTTTCCTCGGAAACTTGAGAGAATTTGATTGAGATAACAATAAATATTTTCTGAACTACCAAGTTGATTAGTCAATTGGTTAATAATAGGTTGTAAAATTAGATTGATTTGAGTTTCGCGCACATAATCTTTAGCTTGTGCTTTCATCAAAGCATGACTCGCAAATAAATATATTTTTTGATTAACTATTTCATCACAGATTTTCTCAATGATTTGATTAATCACATATTCCATCACCACAGGTTGCTGAGTAAACACGGTAGAGACGCGAAATTTTGCGTCTTTAGATTGTTGAATAAAAGAACGTCGTTGCAAAGATGAAAGAGATTCTAATAACTCACGTGGGGAAACATTAATTACAAAATCTGTTTGTAATTCAGATAAAGAAACAGGTTCACGATTAATTGCAACCCAAAACATGATTTGTTGTTCTAACTTTGTGAGCCGATAGAACTGTTGGTCAAGTAAATCTCGAATATCATCAAAAATAAACGTACTTTGCAGAGAAATTTCTAAAAATTGGCAAACATCACCATCAAAAAAATCGTGAATAGAAGAGGCAACAATTTTTAAAGCCAGAGGATTACCACCATAACGAGAAATTAAAGCTTGCCATTGTACTTCTGAAGCCTTAAATTTACCTTGAAGACCAAATAATTCTCGCCCTTCCGTTTCTGCTAAACCTGTTAATTGTAAAGAACGTACAGGTAAACTTTCTCCTTCATATTTTGCCAAACCTTGGGGTTTTTCTCGTGAAGTTAAAATCAAACAACTTTGATGGAAAGTCTCTGCAAAACATCGGAATAATTCACTATATCCCTCATATCCCACTTGATAACTACCAGTGCGTTCACCTGGTTGTAAAATCGATTCAGCATTATCTAAAATCAACAAACAAGGTGATGAACGCAAATATTTTAATAACAGTGAAATTTGACCTGATAAAGTAACAGGTAAAACCGTTTCTTGCTGTTTAGAAAAAACCTGAATTAATTCAACTAAAATATCTTCAATCGGTGGTGCATTACGCAAACTTCGCCAAATTAAACAGGCAAAATCCTGCATTTCAACAATTTGTTGCGCTACCTTGACACAAAGCGTCGTTTTACCGATACCACCCATCCCCAACAAGGTTATTAAACGACATTTTTCTTGCACAACCCATTGCTTAACTATCTGTATTTCTGCTTGACGACCATAAAAAAATGATACATCGGGAGCATCACCCCAATCTATAAGAGGGGAGAGGGGGAGAGGGTGGGAAGAAGAAAATTCTTTTTTTACCGCAATTTCCCCAACTTCTTGCCAATTCAACCCCAAAACCTGACAATAAGCTTTAAAAGCATCAGCATTAATTGGGTTTTTTCCTGCTAAAAATCTTTTCCAGGTACCCTCGGAAATTCCCACTGCCAAAACACCATTTTCTTGCCAAGAAACACCCAAAATCTCACTCGCTGACTCTAACCAGCGAAAATCATCGACAGACCAACCCTGAGCAATTCTAGCTTGCTTAATCGCTGTGATTCCCTGTTGAGAAGCTTTGAGAGTTGCCACGATTTGCTATACATCCTGTACATATACATATTTCTTATAGGTATATATTGCAGAACTTTAATCTAATTTGCAATAGCATATTCATAAAAATTTGCCTAGATCAGTTTTATGGGTATTTGCGATCGCAAAACTGATCTTGAGCATCTCAGGTGATGTCAGCAAAACTTGAAAATAGTATTAAGTAATTGATATTCAAACAATTCCAAATTCCAAATCCCAATGTCTTTCCATTCTGGAGAAATCGCAGTCCAAAACCAAGCGGGAGTGCGTGAAGAAGCACAAAAACTGTGTAGTGTAATCAGTAATTTGATCAAACCAGCAGCACAGGAATTTCTTCGCACACAACAATTAGCAATTGCTAGTACAGTAGATATACATAGTCAAGTTTGGGCATCTTTATTAACAGGAGAACCTGGTTTTATCCAAGTTCTCAACCAGCAGACCTTACACATTAATGTACAAATTGATGGCTGTTCTAAATCTACCATTCCACTGTATCAAAACTTGGAAAACAACCAAGATATTGGTTTATTAGTGATTGACTTGGCAAATCGCAGGCGATCGCGTTTCAATGGCAAAGCAGAGATTAGCGGTACCTGTACTGATGGGCGGCTCAGTTCAACAAATATAAAAGTAGACATTAAACAAGCATTTTTCAACTGTCCTAAATATATTCAAATCCGTCATATAGAAAAAACTGTAAATGATTCATTAGAACAAGCTGAAACTGTTACCAGAGATGCTTTAAACGAAAAAAATCAATTTTGGATAGCTCAATCGGATACTTTTTTTATTGCTAGTTTTCATCCCGAAAGTGGTGCAGATGCTTCTCATCGAGGAGGATTTCCGGGATTTGTAAGAATTTTAAATAGTAACAAATTACTGTTTCCTGATTATTCAGGAAATAATATGTTTCAAACCTTTGGTAACTTGCTTGTAAATTCCCATGCAGGTTTATTATTTATAGACTTTCAAGCAGGTGATATATTGCAATTAACAGGAAAAGCAAAAGTGATTTGGGATGCAGAAAGATTAAGTGAATTTGCTGGAGCAGAGCGTTTAGTTGAGTTTGAGATTAAGCAGGTATTAGAAACTCAAAATGCGACTCGTTTACGTTGGCAATTTGGGGAATATTCGCCAGTTAATCCGGGATAAGCTATCTCATCTCAAGTTATGATTATGGAGTGATTTGATTCTGAAACCACTCAACAATAGCATCTGCCAAGACTCGCGCTAATTTTTTTTGTTCGTCGGTATTAGCTATCCATTCAAATTCTTCAGGATTGGTCATAAAACCCAGTTCCATTACCACTGATGGTGCTGTAGAGGGACGAGTTAAAGCCAAATTATTCCAAAACACCCCCATTGATGAACGTCCTAGCTGGTTAACTAGATAATTATGCAGAAAAACGGCTAGACTATGAGCTTGGGAATGATACCAAAAAGTTCTAATACCCTTGCTATTCTCGGCATCTCCGTCGTCGGGTACTGCTGTGTAATGTATAGTTATAGCGATGGTTGGTTCTTCTCGATCAATCATGGCTTGGCGATCGGATAAACTTAATTCTATGTCATCTTCTCGCGTCATCACCACTATCGCACCTCTTAACACCAGTTGATCGCGGAGCAACTTAGATACACTCAAGCTGACATCTTTAGCTAAATATCCTGTTGGACCAGCCGCACCAGTTTCTTGCCCTCCGTGTCCTGGATTAACTAAAATCTTGACACCAGATAAGGGTTGTAATTGAACAATTGCAGAAGCTGGTGAACAAATGAATATGGAACTGATGGCTAAACCTAAAATTGGTTTCACTTATTATATACACTCCTATTTGATCAAGATCATTTTACATTGCAATAGATCAAGCAAAACTATCGAGATTAGAGATTGCAACCATTACAGATAAATCGTGATTCCCTCGCTTTTCTGCAATACACCTCTGGTTCTACGGGGATGCCAAAAGGTGTTATGGTTAGCCACGGCAACCTGTTAGCCAATTTAGCTGCAATTCATCAGTGTTTTGCTCATTCATCCCACAGTCAAGGTGTGATTTGGCTACCTCCTTATCATGATATGGGATTAATTGGTGGAATTCTCCAACCTCTTTACGGTGGTTTTCCGGTTGCACTGATGTCACCTGTGGATTTTTTACAAAAGCCTTTTCAGTGGTTAGAAGCTATTTCTCGCTACAAAGCTACTACCAGTGGTGGACCAAATTTTGCTTATGACCTATGTGTGCGTAAAATTACACCTGAACAACGAGAAACCCTTGATTTAAGTAGTTGGGAAGTTGCTTTTAATGGTGCGGAACCAATTCGTGCTGAAACTCTAACTAAGTTTGCAGAGACGTTTGCAAGTTGTGGTTTTCGTGCTAGTAGTTTTTATCCTTGTTATGGGATGGCTGAAAGTACTTTAATTGTTACTGGTGGTGTGAAAAAAGATGCACCGATACTAACAAGTGTTGATGGTAAAGGATTGTTAGAAAATCGTGTGATTCCAGCGTCTACAAAAACTAATTATGCTCAGACTTTTGTTAGTTCTGGTAACAATATTGAAAATCATCAGATTGTAATTGTTCATCCGGAAACATTACAACGTTGTTCTGATGATGAAGTTGGAGAAATTTGGATTAGAGGAGCAAGTGTTGCTCAAGGATATTGGCGAAAAGTAGAAGAAACTCAAGCTACTTTCTCGGCTTATTTGGCAGATACTCAAGAAGGTTCTTTTTTACGGAGTGGTGATTTAGGTTTTTTGCAGAATGGGGAATTATTTGTAACTGGTAGATTGAAAGATTTAATTATTATTCGCGGACGGAATTATTATCCCCAGGATATTGAATTAACTGTAGAAACAAGTCATATTGCTGTTAAAGAAAGTGCGAGTGCAGCATTTTCAGTGGATATTAATGGACAGGAACATTTGGTAGTTACTTGTGAGGTAGAACGTGAGTATTTACGAAAGCTAGATGGTGATGCGATCGCGAAAAATATTTTACAGGCTGTTGGGGAAGAACATGAATTACAAGTTCATACTATCCTACTTTTAAAAACCGGAAGTATTCCCAAAACTTCTAGTGGTAAAATTCGCCGTCGTGCTTGTCGGGCTGGTTTTCTGGCTGGGGATTTAAATCTTGTTTGGGATTGGAGTAAGAGTCCTGATCGTAAATCTGAGTTTCGCAATTTATTGGCAGATATGGATGCTTTAAAGCAGGAGATAACAAACAAGAAACAGGATAAAGAAGTAATTAAAATATCTCCAGAGTTAGAGAAAATTCAAGTCAAACTACGTCATATTTTTGCGAGTTTATTAAAAATAGATTTTGCCGAGGTTGATATTAATCAATCTTTGATGGCAATGGGTGCTGATTCTTTGGTATTAGCTGAAGCTGCTGAGGCTGTGGAAAATTGCTTTGGTATTAATCTTGAACTTCGGCAGTTATTTGAAGAGTTAACTACTCTTGATGCTTTGGCAAATTATATTAATCAAAATCAATCTTTAGAGTCTAATTTAAGAGAAACAAACCGCAGAGGACGCAAAGTACACAAAGTAGAAGAAGAAAGAGAAGAACAATTAAAAATAACCCTTTCTGAGGCACAAAAACAACTTTGGATTTTAGGCAACATGGGGGATGATGGTTCCTTAGCTTATAATGTTTCAGCTACCGCAGAATTCAAGGGTGAGTTTCAATTAGCAGCAATGCGTCAAGCGGTACAAAGTTTAGTAAATCGTCATGAAGCTTTGCGGACAAGTATTAGTAATGAAGGTGATTTTCAGTATATCTTGCCTAATTTGGAAGTTGAAATTCCTGTAATTAATTTTTCCTATCTCCATCCAGAAGAACGTCAATCTCAATTAGATAGGTGGTTTAAAAAGGAAAGTTTAACTGTTTTTGATTTAAATCAAGCTCCTTTATGTCGCTTTTATATCCTGAAATTAACGTCCAAGTATCACCTACTTGTTTTCACTGCCCATCATATTATTATTGATGGTTGGTCAATGGGTATAATTCTGCAAGAATTGGCTACTTTCTATTCAGCAGAATGTCAGAATTTTGATACTCGACTCAAGCCATCTATGCAATTTAGAGAATATATTCAGTGGCAAGAACAACAAGTTCAAACATCAGAAATGCAACTGTATGAGTCCTATTGGTTAGAAAAATTCAAAACTGAAAATTCGATTTTAGATTTACCTACAGACCGTCCCCGTCCAGCAATTAAAACTTACAAAGCAAATCGGCAAACTCTTCAGCTTGATACTAATTTATTTCAGAATATCAAGCAGTTTAGTAAAGAGAATAATTGCACTTTATTAATGACTTTGCTATCTGTATATACAACATTACTGTACAGATTAACAGGTCAAGAAGATATTGTGGTTGGTGTTCCATCTGCGGGAAGATTTAAAGGTAGTGAAAATATTGTCGGTTACTGTTCTCATCTATTACCAATTAGAAGTTACATTGATCAGAATTACAATTTCTCCCAACATTTACAAGCAACGAAAACTGAATTGTTAAATGCTTACACTCACCAAGATTATCCGTTTGCAAGGTTAATTGAAAAGCTCAAAATATCCAGAAATCAAAAAATATCTCCTTTGGTGACAGCCATATTTAACTTGAATCGGCCTTTAGCTGTGCCAACAATGTTTGGAGTTGAAACCAGTTTATTACCTCAAACTCTAAGTTTTGTAGACCATGATATTTGTCTCAATGTCAGCGAAATAGATGGGGAATTAGTTTTTGATTTTGACTACAATACCGATTTATTTGATGACAGCACTATTCATCGCTTCCTGGAACTTTTCCAAACATTGTTAACAGCAACAGTCACGAATCCGCAACAATCTCTGGCTAATCTACCTTTACTTAACCAATCCCAACATCATCAACTATTAGTAGAATGGAATGATACTCAAACTGAATATCCCCAAGATAAATGTATCCATCAATTATTTGAGGAACAAGTTGAAAAAACACCAAATGCGATCGCAGTTGTATTTGAAAATCAACAATTAACCTACCAAGAATTAAATCAGCGTGCAAACCAACTAGCATACCATCTACAAACATTAGGAGTAAAACCAGAAACATTAGTGGGAATTTGCATAAATCGTTGCTTAGAAATGATGGTAGGACTATTAGCAATTCTCAAAGCAGGTGGTGCTTATGTACTCCTCGATCCTAGCTATCCCCAAGAACGTTTAGATTATATTTTGTCGGATTCTGGAGTGTCCATTTTATTAACAACTGAGAATCTCCTCACCCAATTACCTACCCATGAACTCAAAATCATCTGTGTAGATAAACAAGAAGAAGAAATTGCTAATTATAGTACAAACAATATCTTATCCAATGTCCAACCAAACAACCTGGGATATGTAATTTACACCTCCGGTTCTACCGGAAAACCCAAAGGAGTACTAGTCACCCACCATAATTTAGTTAATCATAGTAACGCGATCGCACATCGATTTCATCTCACCTCTCAAGATAAAGTCCTACAATTTGCAGCTTTGAGTTTTGATGTTGCAATTGAAGAAATCTTCCCTTCTTGGTTAAGTGGTGCAACAGTAGTATTACGTCCCCAAGAAATGTTTGCTACTTTTACAGACTTGGTGGAATTTATTAAATCGCAGGAGTTAACGGTATTAAATTTACCTGCTGCATTTTGGCATGAATGGGTTTTAGATTTATCTCAATCTGAGTATTTTCTCCCAAACTGTTTACGATTGGTGGTTGTCGGTAGCGAACAAGTGAGATGGGAAAAAGTTGCTCTCTGGCAGAAATACATAGGTCAACATATCAAATTACTCAATGCTTACGGTCCGACGGAAGCGACAATTACAGCTACAATTTATGAACCGGATTTGCGAAAGGTAGAAAATCAAACTGGTGGTGTACCGATTGGTTGTCCAATTGCTAATACCCAAGTTTATATTTTAGACAAGAATTTACAACCAGTACCTGTAGGTGTTGTCGGTGAGTTATATATCGGTGGGAATGGTGTTGCTAGGAGTTATTTAAATCGTCCCGAATTAACCCAAGAAAAATTCATTGATAACCCATTTAATTATGTAGAGACGTTATATATAACGTCTCCCAAATTGTATAAAACAGGAGATTTAGCACGTTATTTAGCAGATGGAAACATTCAATTTGTCGGACGCATTGATAACCAAGTAAAAATTCGTGGTTTCCGAATCGAATTGGGAGAAATTGAATCCGTTATCAATACCCATCCCCAAGTTAAACAAGCAAACGTCTATCGGGCAAAAAATTAGAAGTTGATTATCAGGCTTGGAAAAAACTTAATTTTGATGAACAATTAAATTACCTTCAAGAACAATTTAACGACAGTACAACTGAGCAAGTACAGGATTTAATTCAAGTTTTTGATGCTAATGTCCAAGCGGGAATGAATTATTCATTTAATTGTTTAGCAGCAGATATTTATCCCCTGCGAATTGCACTTTTCCAAGCCAAAGAAGATGACACAGAAGATACTTTTATTCCCACAGATATAACATGGGGTTGGAACAAAGTTACTTCTCAACCAGTGGAAATCCACATAGTTCCTGGAAATCATCACACCATGCTCAACACACCCCACGTTCAAGTATTAGCTGAAAAGCTAAAAGTTTGTATCAATCAAGTTGAAATCGTGGGAGTTGCATAACAATGATTCAACCCCTAACTACGAGAGGAATGCAAATTTTTATACTTATATGGTTGGGACAAGTAGCTTCCCTAACTGGTTCTGGATTAACCAATTTTGCCTTGGGTGTGTGGGTATATCAACATACAGGTTCAGTAACACAATTTGCCCTAATCTCTTTATTTGCAACCATTCCCCGGATTATTATTTCTCCTGTAGCTGGTGCTGTGGTAGATCGTTGGCAACGTCGCTGGGTAATGATTATTGCTGATTCTGGTGCAGGTGTCAGTACATTATTGTTATTTGTACTACTAATCACCAATCATCTAGAAATTTGGCATATATATTTAGTGACAATTACCAGTGCTAGTTTTAGTTCCTTTCAATGGCCAGCTTATAATGCTGCTACCATTCTGATAGTTCCCAAACAATTATTAAGTCGTGCGAATGGCATGATTGAATTAGGAGAAGCTTTACCTCAACTAATTTCACCTGTCTTAGCTGGTGTTTTAATCATAAATATCCGGCTACAAGGTATCATCTTGATTGACTTTCTTAGCTTTATTTTCTCCTTCTTAATTCTCATTAGTATTCAATTTCCAAATGAGAAAAAAGCTATAACTAAAAAAATAGATCATAGCTCATTATTCACAGAGATTATCTATGGTTGTAAATACGTGTTCAAAAGAAAGGGATTACTCGGATTACTCATATTCTCTGCCGTCACTGACTTAGGCTTAGGAGTAGTTCAAGTATTAATCACCCCATTAGTATTATCCTTTGCTTCCCCAACAGCTTTAGGAAGTATCATGTCCATCGGTGGAATTGGGATGTTGCTGAGTAGCCTATTAATTATTATTCATCGAGGACCAAAATCAAAGATTAATAGTATATTTATCTTTCAATTTTTAGGGGGATTATCAATCTTAGCAGCAGGATTAAAAACTTCTGTCATCCTCTCAGCCTTAGCAGCATTTTTATTCTTTTTTACTTGGCCAATTATCAACAGTTCGACCCGATTTATCTTTCAAAAGAAAGTTTCCCATGATGTTCAAGGTAGAGTATTTGCATTAATTGGGGGAGTTACGGGGATATCTTTTCCTATCGCTTATTTAGTCGCTGGACCCCTTGCTGATAATATTTTTGAACCCTTAATGTCTGCTAACGGTTTGCTAGCTGAAACTATGGGAAAAATCATAGGTATTGGTACAGGAAGAGGCATTGGATTAATGTTTATTTTGATGGGATTAATTATTATGTTGATTAAAATTTTTGGATATTATTATCCCCCGTTGAGAAAAGTAGAAAAAGAATTACCCGATGTAACGTGATCTGATTTGGCAGAGTTTTCATCAATACGATACTAGATAAGTTTACAGTTCAACACGTTCCTGAAAGTACTGACGATAGAGTTCACAACTGGATATTACCTGATTGCCGTGCAGTTTTACTAAACCCATGCTATGGAGTTTAAATGCACAGAATTGTTCTAATTCTACAGGTATGGGTGATTTAATTACTTCTGTATATGCGGCTGCTAATTGGGGATGTTCTTGTAAATTTCCTAAGTGTCGATGGAGGTGATGATAATAAATTCCTGCGTCTGTTGGGGCTGTTTTTATTAACTGTGTAAATGTCAAAGTTTGAGATGCTAAATGATATAAAGCTTGTTGAATTAAGTAGGGATGTCCTGTAACAAGTTGTATTAATTCTGACAATTCATTTTCTGATAAAGATAGCCCATAACGTGTTTGTAAATTAATTATTTGTTCTGGTGTAAATGGTTGTAATTCAATTGCTAAACCGACGTTAAAGGGAGATTTATTAATATCTAAAGGTATATACACTTCTGTGGAATGGACGATAATTAAGCGGAGATTTTGCCACAGGGGATTACCGCTATCTCCATAGGCTGCTTCTTCATACCAGGAACGGAGTAAAGTAAAGAAATCATCGGCAATTTCGGGATGTAAAAATACCTCGTCAATATCATCTAATGCTAGTACTAAAGCACCATTAATATTTGGTAGTAAACAGTCTTCAAAATAAGCTGTACAATTGCTTTTGCTACCAAATGTATCACTCCAGTAATCTTCGATTCGATAGGGTAAGTGTAATTTGCGAGTTATGGAAGTGCAAAACCAGCGCAAAAATTTATCTAAATCGCTAAAAATACAACGCTCTGCTCTTTGTAAACTGAGTGCAACTGTGTTAATTTGATGCTGTTGTTTTGCGTGGGCTAAAATTCTCACCATTAAGGAGGTTTTACCCATTTGACTAGGTGCTTTAATGCGAATTAATGCTCCCGCTCTGCTAATTTCTTCATAACAACGAGATTCTACGCCGTGCCGTTCTATGTATAAGCTGGATTCTAAAGGTATGAGTCCGACTGGTGCTTCTAATTCTGCGGTTTGGTTACTGTTAGTTGATATAGAGGTAGCTTTGGAAGGATTTTCTGGATTTTCCTCTGCATTTACACCAATATTTGCTTCTGCAAATGTTCGCTGTGTCAACACAGCCATTAAATTATTTTTACCAACTTTTTCACCCAAACTTAAGGAAAGTAATTGCCACAGTTTTGGTCCGACATCATGTTTAATATATTCAGGAGCGTAACCACAATTATCGGCGATTTTGTCATACTTTTGACCTAGTAATGCTCCCTTGAGGACAACTACTTCAATATTTTTGAGATGTCTCTGGGTTTTCCGAAATACCGCTGCATCTACTAATTTAAGTGCGGATTCAAAATTAATCGTTTCTTCTGTCAGATTGGTTTCCATCATGAGATTAATTTAACTGGGGATAAGTTAATTACAATAAAAGCTGTGAAACCTATATTTTTCGTCAGGTAAAAAGTCAGGTTTTTATCAAGTTTCTCTTGTATTACAGATATTAATTCTGGAAAACCCGACTTCTATGAGCGTTGTCAGTATAAGTTAATAAGTCTATTCAAGTTAAACTTTCCACTTTTCGTATAAGTTGAAAATCTTGTATTGTTTCCTCAGCAACTTGCTTTAATTTTTGAGTAAAATAATGGTCGGGATACTGTAAACAAAATAGTCCCGTACTACCTAATATTGCCATATCTTCTAAAAATGGTAAAACACCTGCAACTGGTACATGATATTTTTGTTCTATTTGTTTTTGCAGTCCATGAATATCAATCTGACTTGGTATTTTATTAATAACCATGAGGATATTTTCTAGTTGCAATTGACGAGCTATATTCATGGTGACAGCAGTTCCTTGAAAGTCTTGGCTGTCGGTACGTAAAATTATTAATATTCTGTGGGAAATTGCTAGAGAAAGTAAGGTTTCTTTATTTAAACCTGGATGGGTATCAATAAATAAATAATCTAATTGTAGTTCTTGAATTAGTTGTTGAAATCCACTATTAAGCAACGTTACATTGTAACCTTCACTGAGGATTTTTGTAATTTCTTCCGGATTCAAACTCGCGGGAATTAAAAAAACTTTTCCTTGACTGGGAATTTCTAGATAAGAACTAACATCATAGGCTGTATCAACAATGGAACAATTATTCCATAAATAGTCATTTAATGTTTTCTGAGCATTATGACCATTAAGATTATTAACATCAAGATTAAATAGAGCATGAATACCGGGTGATTGTAAGTCAGTATCAACAATTGCTACCCGTTTACCTTGAAGTGCAATTAATACTGCTAAATTAGCGATGAGGTTTGATTTTCCAGTTCCACCCCGGAAGGAGTGAATCGAGATAATTTTAGACATAATTTTTAGATTCGAGAACTTCAACCCCTAGTAGTCCATTTCTTTCTCTAAAAAATCGGAATTTTTATTTCCTGTAACTCCCCCTATCTCAAAACTCCCCATCACTCAAGATATGAACCACTAGCTAGTTGATTAGTATGGCGCGATCGCACTACTTGACGAAAGATCAGTTTTACGGTGCTGATGGATTGAGAAACTGGTCTTGACAAAAATATTTATTTATGGTAAGTATTGAACTTTGAAAGGAATT
Source organism: Plectonema cf. radiosum LEGE 06105 (assembly GCF_015207665.1). Lineage (GTDB taxonomy): Bacteria > Cyanobacteriota > Cyanobacteriia > Cyanobacteriales > Nostocaceae > Rivularia > Rivularia radiosa_A. The sequence continues at coordinate 8,916 of NZ_JADEWL010000068.1, read as the reverse complement.
TTTAAGGCAACTGGAAGTTTTTGTTTGTGGATTGGGTGAAATTCGGGCGCACAGGGATGTCCACCCCACAAGAATACATCTACTCAAGCGATAAATCAAACCGCTACCCTACTTACAGATAAAATCCGTTGAAATTCGGCTTTGTTAAGAGTCGCAAAATAAAGCTCTACTTCAATATTTGGATAGCGATCGCGAATTGAACGATAAGCTTGATGTAAATATTCTGTATGTATTTGCAATTCTCTCTCCGGGTTTTTACTTAAATCAGGGTCAATCATAGTTGCATAAGCGCCACAGTCTTGATGGTCGATGACAATCACTTTGTTAATATGATGTAGTCGATAGGATAGATCCAACTGGTCCCAAAATGCTTCGGCATCAGATGGATGAGGAAATCCTCTGACAGCCAAGGAAGCACCAGCTAAGGCTGTCCAATCATATTCACCACCTAAATGTTTCCTCCCTAAAAAATCACTTTCTGCTGTCAAAAATCGAAAATCAATACAACTCAGAACTAAAGCTTTTGCTTGATGAGTTTCCGCTTTGGCAGGTGCTGTTGATTGTAAAATACTAAATGCTACTGCTCCAGGAAGGAAGGATTTAAGGAAATGACGACGACTAGGCGAGGGATGACAACAAACACATTGATCAGTCTTCGATTGATTGATAGTGTTCTTCATTTTTTATTCGTAGATTGACTGCTGAAACTCTAGCTTGAAAATAGGGTTGAGGGAACAGGGAACTTCTAAGAAGTACAGGAGTTATGATTGATAAAAATCATACCATTTTTTAGCTTGGGTTTGAATTTTCTTCCACTTATTTAAAGTGGGATTTTTAATGAACATAAAAATCGGGAATTTTTTTGTTTAATTCAGTCTGAATTATTTTCAAAATCCGATTGAATCCTACTGTCTTTTGCAATAAAATACCTGCACCTATTTGATTATTTTTTTTGAACGAATAAGAAATATCTGTATGTTTTGTTAAAAATATCAAAGGCATTTCAAAAATTGTTGAATCTCCATGTATTTTTTGAAATTTTTGATAGCCGATTTCTTCAACTATCTCTAATGAATAAACAATTAAATCTGGGTACTGTTCATTAGCTAAATGTGAACCCATGAAAATATTGTTGGCTTCAATTACCTGAAAATTATTATTTCTCAAAAATTGACATAAAAGATGACGAAAATTTATATCGTCTTCAATAACTAGGATATTCTTCATGATTTTCTTTGGTTTGAGTTATTTCTTCGTAATAGGACAATCCAATTGATATTGATGCTTATCAAAGGGTGGTGATTTAATCAATTAAATTTGTTTAATTTGATTGGATAATAAAATCACACATCCTAATTAAAATGGGACAAAGTATGAGACTTTATTGATGATTAGAAATATCTATTATGCTTTGCTGAGAGTAAAGTAGTAGTTCATTTCATTAGTTTTGATAGGTTCGTAGTTGCGATTTATCGCTCAAATCAAGGGCGGGCATCCCAACTACAAACATTGAAATTTAATCACATAAACCATTATTGTCAATCATTTAACTTCATTAATTCTTTTGTTTTCAAATCATCTGTTACAGTTTCAGAACATCCTGCAATCTGAGGACTGATAGAACAAATCGCATCTGTGGTTGTTTCAAAACAATTTGATAACCCAATTGTTTGTAAAAACCCTGAACGTTCTAATATTTGTTTGACTTCCGGTTGTAAACCTGTGAGAATTAAGCGGCAATTATGCCGTTTTAAGTCGTGGTAAATATCTTCTAAGGCTACTAATCCAGTCGTGTCCATATTTGGCACAAACCGTAACCGCAAAATTAAATACTTCACTTCCGGTTCATCGCGGAGGAAGGTAACAAAGGGCAATATAATTCACGTTTTGTTCACCCTCTCGCAGAGTATCCAATATTTGAATCCGCACAGGGTTGGACAGAACCTTGAAAAAGTCTGCCTTGAAGTAACTAGGCTCAAAGAGCATATTAATATCTCTCTACCTTCAAAGTATTGCAGATAGTTTAACACTTATGCTATGCTTCAGCAAGTTAGATAAATAACTCTCAAGCTCACCTTTTCGGGTTAGTCCCGCAGAAAACTACAGTGAAAGTACAACAACAGGATAAGAGCGAACAGTCCAGGCGTGTGGCTGATGGTAAAAGTATTGGTATGATGCCAATATCATCAGTAGAATCGTCAAATAAGCTGGAAATTCTGCAAACACCAGCAAATTCCGAACTTAGTCCGATTATCAAAGACATAGAAGTTGTTAAGACATTTCGCTGTGCAGGGATACGTCCGATTGGTGCTAGCAAACTCAAAGTTGTGAAGACGATGAATATCATGGGTATTCGTCCCATCGGCGTTCATACAATAGATATTGTTAGCACTATTAACCAGTCTGGAATACGTCCAATTGGTTCTAGTTCGTTAATAGTTTCTCAAACTGATGGGGTGATGAGGAATCGTCCAGTCGCTGCAAATACTGTGAAAGATTCTGAAAATCTGATCGGGTTTTTGGATTAGAGTCAGAATTTACCCCTGTAATTTTAATTGCATCCAGTAAGTAGGTAAACATTTCTGGAAACATCCAAACAAATTTTAGTTTGTATTGAGCGATGTATCACTTAGAGCAACCCTTGTGAATGCTGAATTTATTTATATCTATCTAGGACTTACGCAACTGGCACATTTTTCTTGTAGGGGAGGCGGTTGAAGCGGTGTGGATGAACACGACCGCATTATTGCCGTTGTGTGACGCTTTGAGTTAATTTGAACGTAGTAATAAGGTTTGTAGCGTCACGCACCATCAACCATTTGTGACAATATCGTAAGTCCTGCTATCTACTGAATATTTTTCATCGAAGAATAGAAAATGGAAATTAAAATTTTTGATGTAGATTCTGGTTTCTGCGCCTTAATTATTGCTGACAATAATCATGCAGCACTTATTGACTGTGGCTACAATGAGCGAACAGGATTTCGTCCGACAAACTATATTATGAATAGTAGTTTGTTTGGATTAGAACACGTGATTATTTCTCATCTGAGCGACGAGAACATAGCCGATTTGCCGTACCTGATGGGCAAGGATGTACAAAGCCAATTTCCTACAAAAATTTTGATTAAAAATCCCTCATTAAATGCTAGTAATTTGCCAGAAATAGGAATTCGGAATAATACCAGAGAAACAAGAATAAATTTTTTGAGATTAATCAGTGATTCTTATCGAGCCAAAATTGTTAATCACAGAGTTGGGAACATCAGCTTGAGTTTTTTTTCTAATAATTATCCAGATTTTTTAGATTACAATAGTTTGAGCTTAGTTACCTTTGTACATTATTTTGATATTGACATAATTTTTCCTAGTAATTTGACACAAAGAGGTTGGTATTCTCTTTTAGAAAATGCATCATTTCAAGAACATTTGCGGCGCGTCAATTTTTTTGTAGCATCTAATCACGGACAAGAAAGCGGCTATTGTCCAGAAGTTTTTGATTATTGTAAGCCGGAACTAGTGATTATTTCTAATAATCTAAATCAGCCGATTAAATCAGAAACTAAAAATAAGTATATAAGTCATAGTCAAGGCTTTAAAACATTAAGTGACAAGCAGAAATTATTAACTACCCGCGAGCATGGAAACATTACTATTTCTAAACTTGCGGCAAATAAAGTACAAATAACTACCTCTAAAATAATTTTAAATAAAAACAGATCCCAGAATTCAAATAGTTTCTCAAGATACTTCTAATCTTAGTCATTGTCGGTATGGTATATAAATGTTAAAGTACCTAAAAAAGTTTGAAGCTACAATAATATTTAGATGGTATTTAAACAGAGTCATTTCAAAGCGGATCTTTTCAAAGTATTATCCAATCCGGTGCGGATTCAGATCCTTGATACATTACGAACAGGAGAAAAAAATGTCAATGACATTGCTCAATGGTTAGAGTTGGAAGCTTCTTCTGTGTCTCAACAATTGGGTGTGTTGCGGAGTCGCAATTTGCTAATCAGCCGCAAACAGGGAAATTACGTTTTTTACTCTATACGAGATCCAGCTATTTTCAAAATTCTCGATGCAGCTTTAGAGGTGTTTAACAATCACCTAGTCGAAGTACGGAATACTTTGGAAAAACTCGATTAAACTCACTTTGATCGCATCGGAAGAGGGAAGAGGGGGAGACTACTTCATAACTTCTCCTCGCTTCGGGGTTAAAGTCCCCTGAGTCATAGGTTGTATGAAATGCGTCCGGGCGTTTAAATCCCCATAGAGTATCCAAAATATCCTTCTTCCTTCTTCCTTCTTCCTTCGTATTAAGTACTCGGTTTCTGATAATAACCCAAAACTTTTTTTACATAATCAGCAGTAAAACCACTATTGCAGCCTTTGTACTGACCAGTCATCCACCAACAAGCAGTACCAAGCACAGCTTGTGTTTCATTATTATTATTAGCTTGCAATTGTCCTTTTAATTCTCGTTGTACGATACAACTAACAATTTGACGAGCTAATTGAGAATTATTTTCAAACTCTGTTGGTGAAACTTCTTTTTTCAGACAAAATTTTGACCAACCTTTCAAAGTTTCTGGTTTAACTTGCCATTCGCTGTATAATCCATCATTAGCAGAACCTGTTTTAGGTGCAGCCAATCGTAATGCTTCTACCATTCTTGGAACTTGATTATCGAGCGATCGCGTTTGTGCTTGTACGCCTGCTGCAATGGTAGCAAATTCCGTGACTCTAAAAGCGTTTGCGACTGAAGTACCAACAGAAGCAGTCGATCAACAAACCAGTGCTACAGAAATTCAGCAGGAAGTAGAAGCTATTTCCTACAGTGCTGCTGATTTAGCTCCCGAAATGGACTTATCTGACAACTTAATTGCTCAAAGAAGTGTAGATCCAGTTCAATTCTGTAAAGACTATCCCTTAAATTCAGCTTGTATTGATAAAAAATCATCAGAAGAAGCAGAGGGAGAAGTAGAAGCATCTCAACCTGTGGAAGAAGAAACCAAAAAAGCTAAAACAAGCGGTTGGGGTATAACTCCGGAAATTGGTACTACAGGTATAGGAGCATCGGTAACAAAGTCAGTTTCACCGAATGTTAATGCAAGAGTCGGTTTAAACGCTTTTAAATATGGTGCAGATTTTGAAGAAGAAGATGTCAAATATGAAGCTGACTTGAATCTGTTTAACGTTTCGACTTTAGTTGATTACCATCCTTTTAAAAAATCTGGTTTTCGTTTAACCGGAGGCTTGGTATTCAACAATAATAATGTTTCTGGAAGTGCGAAATCCGACGGTAATCAATACGAATATAACGGGAATACTTACACAACCGACCAAATAAAATCAGTAGATGCGAAAGTTTCCTTGCCTAACAAAGTTGCGCCATACCTCGGTATTGGTTGGGGTAACGCTGTGAAACCAGGAAATCGCTTTGCTTTCTCGCTGAATTTAGGTGTGATGTTTACAGGTTCTCCTAACTTCGATTTGAGTGCTGATATCGATCCAAGTGTTGATGACACAACCCGTCAACAAATTCAGAGCGATATTGAAGCGGAGAGAAAGAAGATAGAAGATGACATCAATGGAATTGGTGTTTATCCTGTTATTTCTATTGGTGCTTCTTATCATTTTTAATTGTTTGGGAATTGTCAAAGCTAGTTTTCACGTTGTGTAGGTAAAAATATACTACATTAATCCTTGAACTATTAAAGAAAAGCCTGCCTTGTGGTAGGCTTTTTTGCTTTTGAATTGGGTTTTTCTGCAAAGCAATCGCCAAGTATCTCGCCAGTCGCGTCTATCTGATGAGTATTGCGATCGATTAAGTAGGTGGGTAGAAAAATTTATAGTTATGACAAGGGAGTAGTTCGTTCGGGATTAGAAATAAGTCCTTGAGAAGGGCTTATATTCTGTTGCAGAATAATATTTATTTGTGCCTACTTACTTATTCGTTTTACTTGATTATGTCGTGATGTTGGGTTTCACAATGTTCCACCCAACCTACAACACAAACTATAAATTATTCTTGTATAATAGCGTCTAAATCTACAACCTTTTTACCAAGATTAGTAAAGTCAATATCAGCTAAAGGTGCTTGACTACGCTGAATAGTAAAAACAGCTCCCTCGACTTTACTACCATTATTGTACTCAACAACATATGTCATCTGCTTCTTTTTGAAAGCTAATGGCAATAAACCTAAAGGACCAAATGCAAGAGTAGTCCAAATCGCAGTTTTGCCCAGACGTTTTGCTGATTTGCTTCGTTCAACTTTTTAAACAGAACTTCCTGGAATTACTTGATTAGCTGTTTGATTGCTATCCGAATTCATTGTTACACGAATATTGCTATTATCAATAGTCACGCTACAGCTATCCATATCTCGTTCAAGCTGGTTGAAGCACTTTCCCTTATAAGTTCCAGCCTGTGCAATCGTGGGTGCGATCGACATGAAACTTGTCAGCATTAATAGAGTAAAAGCAGTGACTGATTTATTCATTTCACTTAGTGAATATACTTAAAAAAACAATAAACTAATACTAGCAAAACTACTTATATTACTCAAGTATTTCTATACTAAATGCTATTGATAATTTCGGAAATACTTAGCATAAATATTTCTAATACGAAACAACAGTTATAAAAAATTCAAAACCCCTCTCTAATCATCAAGAGAGGGGTTAAAGTTTATTTGGGAGTAAATCTATGCAATATCACTTCTCATTTTTGACTTTTTCTCTAATTCCAAATTTGCTGGCTGAGAAAAAATGTCAAAGCTTTTTAAAGTGAAAACACGTAATTAATAGCAGTAAATACGACTAAATATCAAGAGATTTGGAACAAGAAACTTACCAAATCTCCTTTACCCATACTTACTTTATCTCCCGGTCGCAAACGGTGACGATTGCCCGGTAGCAGGGACATTCCGTTAACGTAGGTACCATTGGAACTTCCTACGTCTTCGATATAGTAAGCATCTCCTTCTACTCGAATATCAGCATGAATTCGCGAAACAACTTCCGAATTTTCCAATCCCGAAACATCAATATCCGGGGGAACTCGGTCATTTGCTTTACCAATATGAATTACAGAAAGATTTTGCGGTAGTTCAATTTGTGTATCAGTTTTAACGTGAACCAAACGAGCGCTGACCTGCTGTAATTGAGTCCTAGAAGGAGAAGGACTTGTTACGGGTATCGGTGCGGGTGCGGGTGCGGGTGTAGCTTCGGGTTCGGGTTCGGGTTCGATTGTTAAATCTGGGAAAAAAGAACTATTCTCTTCCTCTTCCTCTTCCTCTACCGTCGCAGGTGCAGCTTCAACAACATTAACGGGAGGTGGTGTTACTGCTGGAGGTGGAGTTGGTATTTCTTGTTCTCCGCTTTCGGGTTCGGAGGACGTTGTTGGTGGTTCAAATCCCGGAGGAGAAGAAACTGCTGTTGGTGGTAAAGAAGAAGCTTCTATAGGATTCAAATTTGGCAGGTTGCCCAAAGGCGGTACTTCTATTGGACTTTCAGGAGCAACAGTTGGCTCGATTCCGGAAGGAGAGGAGCGTAAATTGTAACCACACTGCCCGCAAAAAGCCGCATCTGCTTGCACGGTTGCCCCACAGCCCGGACAGCTAGTAGTTGCCGGTAGGGGGGTATAGCAAGCTTCGCATTGGACAGCGCCATCTGGATTGGGATGATTGCAGTTAGGGCAAACAATCATGGAATTAAACCTTTTCTCAAGTTCATCGTAAAATAGTGCTGGCAAGCAGACGAGCATCTGTCAGTCAATTTTGAATTTTGGATTTTGGATTTTGAATTTTGGATTGTTCCCATGAATCGCTTTCCTCGGAGCTTAAATATTTTAGATTAATGTTCGCTCGCTGTGTGTCCGTAGGATATATTTAGATTTATCACCTACTTAAAACTAAGGGCTTGAAATCATTCGTAATTCAATCCAAAATCTCAAATCTCAAATCTCAAATTTTCTGTCGCTTTTGATTTTAACAATTACTTACAATTTCGCCGTTAAATTTTGATTTCCGCACCAGCAGCCTCATCTAAAAGCCACCAAAGTTCTTTTTGGGGTTGAATTAAACGAGAAGGGTAGATAGTTTCTGATGCTGTGGGTGCGAAAACTTGAGCTAAAGCTGGTCTTTTATTTTCACCAGAAACCAAGAATATGACACATTCAGCGGCGTTAATAAATGGATAAGTAAAAGTAAGACGTACAGAACTATCTTTGTTGCCTACTGTAATCAGCTTATCAGTAACTTTCAATGCTTCGGTGTTGGGAAATAAAGATGCAGTATGAGCATCATCGCCCATTCCCAGTAAAATCACATCAATCGCGGGAAATTCGCCTTGAGAGGAATTAAACAATTCCTGTAAATGTTGTTCGTACTGTTGTGCAGCTTGTGAGGGTTCGGCTGCATCGGTAGGCATTGCGTGAATGTTTTCTGCGGGAATATCAACTTTATCCAGCCAGGCATTACGCGCCATTAATTGATTACTATCAGGATGGTCTGGTGCAACATAACGTTCATCACCCCATAATACATGAATTTTATCCCAAGGCAGTTTTTTTTGGCTCAAGGCTTCATACAGCGGTTTGGGAGTACTACCACCAGACAAGGCAATAGTGAAACGTCCCCGTTGTTGAATCGATGGTTCAACTTTGGACAAAATCAAAAGAAGCGCTCGTTCAACCAACGCATTCTTATCCGGCAATACTTCTACTTTTTTGTTCATTAGCTTCCTTCACAATCTAACTCACTTCTGGGATAACCATACCGCCGATATCGGAATAGTGCATTTACTTTGTGAAACTTTTAAGAATGGGAATTGGTAATTGGGAATTGGTAATTGGTAATTGGTAATTGGTAATTGGTAATTAGTTATTCACCCCATCACCCCATCACCC
>NZ_JADEWL010000263.1 GCF_015207665.1 Plectonema cf. radiosum LEGE 06105 | reverse complement strand
GATGGGGGGATGGGGGGACAATTACCTATTACCCATTACCTATTACCTATTACCTATTACCCATTACCCATTACCCATTACCCATTACCCCCTGAAAAAGTCAATTTCAACCAAGGTTTAATGCTTGTGGGTAACTGAGAATTCAAGCGTAATTTAATTTGCGATGTAGAAAAAGATTGAGCGTAGGTAGGGGTTAGAAATGGTTGATAATTTTTTGCTTCCGGTGTAAGTTGTTTGACGAATGCTACACTTACACCTTTAAGTAATTCTCGTAAAGGTCTAGCTTCTATTCCCCGCCGCTCTTTAAGAATATTTGTAGCCGAATTTACATAAAGATTCTCGTCACTTATACTCAGATGCGTGCCGCCAATTGCTGTTAATAAATACTTTTCTCCGCCCAATTGATTAAAAGGCTGTATCTGATGTGTCAGGGCTGGTGTCAGCGCATCTTCGGTTCCGGTTAAGATTAAAACTGCTTTGTTAATTTTACTTAAACCTTTGTCACCAAAGAGTTTACCTACCATGGGATTAAGCGCGATCGCACTTTTAACTCGTTGGTCTCCCAATTGTAATTTGTTTTCTGATAAGGAGGCTGCGGCACATTCTAACCAGTCAGCGGGTGCGTTAGCAATAGTCAACGAATTGTTACAGGATTGTTTTAATTGTTGGATGTTGACTTCTCCTCCGACTACTGCTAAAGCTGTATAACCTCCTAAAGAATGTCCGATAACGCTTACTTGTTGAGTATTTAATTGTCCTTGAAGTTTTCCTGGTTGATTATTCAGTTGTGTTAATTCATCTAGTAAAAAGCTAATATCTTTTGGTCGGTTTATAAACTCAGTAGCGTTGAGCAATTTTTTTAAGTCGGCTGCATTTTTGGCTTGATTAATAGCTGTAGCGTTGCTACCTGGATGTTCAATAGCCGCGACGCTAACCCCGTAAGAAGCCAAATGATTGGCTAAGTAAGCTAAATATTTGCGATTTGCACCGAAACCGTGGGATATCACAACTAATGGCTGTTGCGATTGTTTGACTCCACTGGAATAAATATCTACGGAAATAGTGCGGTTTCGCTTTGTATCTCGTAAGGTAATTGTTTGCTGTTCGACTGCTTGTTTGCCAATATTTGCTGGATTGAAAGTTTGAAGATTTTGTTTATAGTCTGTTTGATTTTTGACAAATAAGTCTCGCGCCAGCAAAGCACCAAGAGCTTGACTTTGTAAACGATTAGGGTTGAATTCTACTGCTAAACTCATGGCTTTTGTGGCATCTACGGTAACATTTGTTTTGGGATATGCCCGTAAAAAACCAAGTACACTCAAGCCATTAACTTGTCTTAAAGCTAAACTAACCGCACCTTCAACACTTTCAATACTCGAACCTGGTAAAGCCGCTTTTAATGAACCTATTAATTGTCTACCAACGGAGGTTTTCTGCAACTCTTGGCTAAAGTTATCGGCTGTTTTGGGATCTATTTCTAAACGTCGCTGCAATAATCCTTGCATTCCACTGGGAAGAAAAGGTGATAAAATTTGCAGTGAAGACGGTAGTTTTCCTGTTTTGGCAAATTCTTCCAAATCGGCGATCGCCACAGATTGTTCAAAGGGACCTAAGCGAATGGTAACAGTTTGGGCAGCAAAGGCTGAAGGTATACCCAGGGAAGTGCAACAAGCAAAGGTTAAGCCGCACAACAAACCTTTTACCTGGGATACTCGTTGTGGAAATCGTCGGGAGTGCTTGAATAACATATCGCTCACTAGTTTATATTTAACGATTGTTGGAAAAAATTTCTGTTCCCTACCGCTGTAACTACTGAACAATAAATGCTAAAAAGAAGCAATCCCAACAGTTATAACCTATCGGCATTGCTTCTTTGCTGTTTAGTTTTTTTACAATTACTTCTTAGGAGAAAGCAACATCATCATGTTTCTTCCCTCTTTTTTGGGATATTGTTGCACCTCAGCTTCAGCTTCCAAATCTGTAGCCATCCGTTTAAGCAAAATTTCTGCCAAATCGGTATGTTGAATTTCTCTACCCCGGAACATCACCGTGGCTTTCACTTTATCACCATCTTTGAGAAAGCGCTTCGCTTGGTTAACACGCACGTTGTAATCGTGTTCTTCTATTTTGTAGCGCATTTTCACTTCTTTTACATCAGCCGTGTGTTGCTTTTTGCGAGCTTCTCGCGCCTTTTTCTCTTGCTCAAACTTGAATTTACCGTAGTCCATAATCCGGCAAACCGGAGGATCGGCTTTATCGCTCACCAGCACTAAATCGAGTTCTTTCTCATCGGCTCTAGTCAGTGCATCTTGGGGAGTCATGATTCCCAACTGAGCGCCATCAGTATCAATAACCCGAATTTTTGGAAAGCGAATTCTTTCGTTGATTTGAGGTAAGTCGCGACTTCTTCTTTTCTCTATCACAGGCATATATGAATGATTTTGGGGAAGTTATGGTTAATAGTTTGGTTTTGGGTATGGAATTTGTATCTCACAAGCAAAAAAACCTATGGGAATTTTTGCAAACAATGAGTATATATCTAGGGTAGCTAATCCATAAAGGTAAAAATCGTTTTACTTATTTTTATTCTACCCACTTTCGAGAGGGTTTAGCTCTATCGCTCTACAGATAAAGTTACGCGATCGCAACAGAGATTAATTATTTTAATTTTTTTGTGTCAAAACATTAACGCTATATACATTACGTATCTCTACAATGATAACACCATGAAATATAAAATACACATATCTTAAAGGAAAGTCTAATTAACTACTTAAATATAAAAAATCTAAATTATTAATTTTGGAATATCAAAATGAATCATGTTTGTAAAATGGAAGATATCAAATTATATTGCACATACAGGCTTAAAGGTATAAAAATTAGATTAAGTTGAGAACCTGATCCACCCCAGTTACTTATATCTTCTAGTTACAATGCTCAACTTAGCAATTATGAATTTGCAGGCTGATCTTGAATAAATTAATCAAATTTAACATAAAATCATCTTATAGCATCATCAGAAAAAGGTATTTTTTAGAGGTTTAGTTGATAAATGGATTGGCAGCAAAAAGTTGGGAACCAGCGGGATTGGGTTTGGCGGGGTTGGCAAACTCGGTATACATATATACGCCCTCAGTATTCAGTAGAAAATAATTCTGTAAAATCTTTACCTTTAATGTTGCTGCATGGATTTGGTGCAAGCATCGGTCATTGGCGGCATAATTTGGAAATATTAGGCGATCGCCATACAGTTTATGCTCTGGATATGTTGGGTTTTGGAGCTTCAGAGAAAGCACCCGCTAAGTACAGCGTGGATTTATGGGTAGAGCAAATATACGAATTTTGGAAAACATTTATTCGTAAACCAGTAATATTAGTGGGTAATTCTATCGGTTCGCTGATTTCCTTAGCCACTGCGGCAAAATATCCCGAAATGGTGGAAGGTGTAGTAATGATGAGCTTACCAGACCCGACCTTAGAAAAAGAAGCTATTCCTGCATTTTTATATCCCCTAGTCGCAACAATCAAAAATTTTGTTGCAAATCCCTTATTAATCAAACCAGTATTTTACTTGTTACGCCGACCGAGTGTATTACGTCGTGGAGCAATTTTCGCTTACGCTAATCCCGAAGCCGTTACCGACGAACTGATAGACATATTAGCAAAACCTGCTCAAGATAGAGGTTCAGCTCGTGCTTTTACCGCTCTTTTCAAAGCTACAACCAACCCAGATTACAGCCCAAATGTCAATAAATTGTTATCAACCTTAAAAATTCCCATGCTTTTAATTTGGGGAGAAAAAGACAGAATTATTCCCTACGCACTTGCTTCCGGATTTGTTCGTCACAACGAAAACTTAGAGTTAATTACCTTAGAAAACGTTGGTCATTGTCCCCATGATGAATGTCCCGAACAAGTAAACCAAGCGATTTTAGATTGGATTGAAAGAGTGAGGAGTTAGTTTATAGATAGTTGATGGTTGATAGTTGATAGTGGTTAGTTGATGGTTGATAGTTGATGGTTGATAGTTGATAGATAGTTGATGGTGGTTATTAATTTCTCCCCATCCTGT
>NZ_JADEWL010000268.1 GCF_015207665.1 Plectonema cf. radiosum LEGE 06105 | reverse complement strand
CATGTCAACTTCCCATTCACCCATTTTTACCTGTCTGGGAGCAGAGAGATAGGAAATAATTATTTTGGACCGAACTTGACCGCCAAATACGCGGGAAGGCGTGATATCAGCAAGTGCTTCTAATGCTGCCTGACGAAATCCCCCTTTCCCTGATTGAATTAGAAATGAAGCAATATAAGCGTTATTGCTAACACGTTTACCTTTACCTATATCTCTTCCTTTATCTAACTGTTTGGTTCCAGGAATAATACCATCCCAATTAAAAGTTAAATTTGCCCATTGTCTTACAGTATTTTTAATGACTTCTGGATGACGATATAAATAATGTTGTTCCGAAATAACTAGAGCGCGACCATTAACTAATTGCACAAACGTCGTTTTTCTGGCAGCAAGTTGATTAACTTTAAAGCTTAGGAATAAGAGAAATAAAAAACTTATCAAGCTAAATGTTGTCAGCCCGATGAAGCATAAAGGAAGTATATCTTTGGAATCGAGTAATAATTTAGGTCGTCGAACTTGCTTTAAACTTTTTAACATCCGTTACACCTTTCCTACGAAACCTGTCGCGACAGCGACTACACCATCAAAAGCTGCATTTACAAGTGCTGGAACTCTACTATTAATACCTGTATAAAGTGCAATTCCACCTCCTCCAGCAATTAACAAGGCTAGTGCAGGAGCAAAGATACTAATAAATGCTAAAAATGCTAAATCGGAAGCACTTTGAGCGTCAGCAGAAACAATTACAGTTGCTGCCAAACCAACTACAATGTTGTAGCCTAACTGCACTCCAAACAAAGATATAAAACCGCTAGCCCAAGCCCATATTGGTTTTGAACCTAAAGGCAATAAACTCAATCCCAAAGCAATTGGTGCAAATGTTGCAGTCATCATTAATGCAGCTTCTAAAATATTGACAAAAGCCCATTGAAGAGCATAGAGAAAGGTAATTAATATTAAGGAAATAGAAGCATTAAAAACAGTACCAGGATTTTGTACAAAGTCTGTCAATTCTGCAACTGCTAAACGTGCTTGTTCTAACGGTGCATTATTTTGCTTTTCAGCTTCAGTGAGAATTTCTTCTACAATTGGTCTTTTTTCTTGTAAGCAATCGGTAAGGGGTTTACCAGTCTTCCCTTGACATTCAGCATAAATTGTAGATACTTGAGTTTTGACGTTTTGGGTTAAAGTAACGTTAGATATTGCACTTTTAAAAGTTGTATCGGCGAGTTGAATATCTAGAACGCTGACAACCTGCTGATGACCGATATTTCTGATGATAAGTACAGTTTGGGAAAGTAAATAACCGTTACTTCCTAGAAAAAGAGCAATCACCAACGGGTAGATAAAAGATGCAGCTAATTCCGACCACAAAAACCGTTTTTCTTGATAATCAGCAGCCATTTTTATGGCAAGAAGAATAATGCTCATTGCTGCAAGCGTCGTACCAAGATTACATAAACCCGCCCATAATGCACCCGAAGGGTTAATTACGTCTCCCCAAACTTTATTCCAAGATTCAACGGTTTGTTGACTCAGTTGAATACTGCTTCTGACTAAACTAATACCAACAGCCGATTCGGAGTAGTTATCCGTTTGGGCAAGGAGTGAGGGAGAGGGAGAGTGGGAGAGTGGAGGAGTGGGAGAGTGGGAGAGTGGAGGAGTGGGGGAGTGGGAGAGTGGAGGAGTGGGAGAGTGGGGGAAGAGGGGAGAGAGATAATTAAGAATCATAGGGTATTTTTGTACTATACTCATGTTGATTACTTTTTAATTAAGTGAAAGATGACAAGAGAATCATTTAAAAATCATAAAGATTTAGAAGTTTATAAAATGGCTTTTGAATCGGCAATGCTAATTTTTGAATTATCTAAAAAATTCCCAGTTGAAGAAAGGTATTCATTAACCGATCAGATTCGTCGTTCCTCTCGTTCGGTTTGTGCTAATTTTGCGGAAGCATGGCGTAAACGTAGATATGAAGCTGCGTTTATAGCGAAACTTAGTGACTCGGAAGCAGAAGCAGCAGAGACTCAAACTTGGATTGAATTTGCGGTGCAATGTAAATATTTAGATGTTGAAGCAGGAAGAGATATTTATCGGAAATATAATTCTATCCTCGGAATGCTTGTCACAATGATTAACAACTCCGAAAAATGGATAGTCAACTCCAACAAAAACAAATAACTCTTTCCCCCACTCCCCCACTCTCCCTCTCTCCCACTCCTTGCCCAAACGGATAACTACTCCGATTCGGCTGTTGGCATCAGTTTAGTAAGAAGCAGTATTCAGCTGAGTCAGCAGACAGTTGAATCTTGGAATAAAGTGTGGGGAGATGTAATTAACCCTTCGGGTGCATTATGGGCAGGTTTATGTAATTTAGGTACTACGCTTGCAGCTTTGAGCATTATTATACTTGCCATAAAAATGGCTGCTGACTATCAAGAAAAGCGGTTTTTATGGTCGGAATTAGCTGCATCTTTTATTTACCCGTTGGTGATTGCTCTTTTTCTAGGAAGTAACGGTTATTTACTTTCCCAAACTGTACTTATCATTAGAAATATCGGCCATCAGCAAGTTGTTAGCGTTCTGGATATTCAACTCGCCGATACAACTTTTAAAAGTGCAATCTCTAACGTTACCTTAACCCAAAATGTCAAAACTCAAGTGTCTACAATTTACGCTGAATGTCAGGGAAAGACTGGTAAACCTCTTACCGATTGCCTCCAAGAAAAAAGACCAATTGTAGAAGAAATTCTCACTGAAGCTGAAAAACAAAATAATGCCCCGCTAGAACAAGCACGTTTAGCAGTTGCAGAATTAATAGACTTTGTACAAAATCCTGGTACTGTTTTCAATGCTTCTATTTCTTTAATACTAATTACATTTCTATATGCCCTTCAATGGGCTTTTGTTAATATTTTGGAAGCTGCATTAATGATGACTGCAACATTTGCACCAATTGCTTTGGGATTGAGTTTGTTGCCTTTAGGGTCAAAACCAATATGGGCTTGGGCGAGCGGTTTTATATCTTTGTTTGGAGTGCAGTTAGGCTACAACATTGTAGTTGGTTTGGCTGCAACTGTAATTGTTTCTGCTGGCGCTCAAAGTGCTTCTGATTTAGCATTTTTAGCATTTATTAGTATCTTTGCTCCTGCATTAGCTTTATTGATAGCTGGAGGAGGTGGAATTGCACTTTATACAGGTATTAATAGTAGAGTTCCAGCACTTGTAAATGCTGCTTTTGATGGTGTAGTCGCCGTAGCAACTGGTTTTGCAGGAAAGGTGTAGCAGATGCTTAAATCATTAAGACAAGTTCGACGACCTAAATTATTACTCGATTCCAAAGATATACTTCCTTTGTGCTTCATCGGGCTGACAACATTTAGCCTAATTAGCTTTTTATTTCTATTGTTTTTAAGTTTTAAAGTTAATCAACTTGCTGCTAGAAAAACGACGTTTGTGCAATTAGTTAATGGTCGCGCTCTAGTTATGTCGGAGCAACACTATTTATATCGTCATCCAGAAGTTGTAAAAAACACTGTCAGACAATGGGCGAATTTAACTTTTAATTGGGATGGTGTTATCCCCGGAACCAAAGAGTTAGATAAAGGAAGAGATATAGGTAAAGGTAAACGTGTTACTACAAATGCTTATATTGCGTCATTTCTAATTCAATCAGGTAAAAGCGGATTTCGTAATGCTGTATTGCAAGAACTTGCACAAATTACACCTGCTCGCGTATTCAACGGTCAAGTTCGTTCCAAAATAATTATTTCCTATTTGTCTGCTCCCAGACAGGTAAAAATTGGTGAATGGGAAGTTGACATA
>NZ_JADEWL010000262.1 GCF_015207665.1 Plectonema cf. radiosum LEGE 06105 | reverse complement strand
GGGTGATGGGGGGATGGGGCAAATAGGAAGCTTAATTTAGGTAACTAAAATCTAAAGTTCTTCTGTAATTACAGTTATCTCTCATGAAGTATGAGATAGTACGAAGTATTTTATACATTAAAAATTGTATATGAACGCTAATAATAATTTCGATGTCAGTTTGAGTTTACCTTTACATCCTCCTGAAGATATAGATTTAGAAATTTTTAATTCTATTCAAAGTCCCGATTATAAACAAGGGAAACCTATAGAAGATATGAAACGATTGTTTCACAAACAAGTAATCGTTGACGATCAAACTACATTAGATATAAATACCATTGAAGTACCCGGTTTTATTGGTATTGCAGATGAGGAAATAATTACCAATTCTCAAGGAAACAAGATATCGGGACATGAAGATATTGTCCAGTTTCTCGATCAATACGGTTTACTTGTTTGTACTTATCAGTACAATAAAGACCGTTATGGTAAAGAGATTGATTTACGTCAGAGTCCCCAAAGTGCTTCCCAAGTTAATGATTTGATGGAAATTTTCATCAAAAATGAAGGACACCATTCTGGTACCATTGTACCCGCGATTCGGGAGGGTGAAAAACAAGCTTTTGCTTCCTTTAACGAACCGGATAGTTATCATCTTGGTTTATATGGTGAAAACGGATTTGTTGCGGTAGCCCAAAATTTAGTTTTTCCCGACTTTGTAACTCAGGAGCAGCAGAGGGGTTATACCGATAGTATTATTTGTTGGATGGCTTTGATGAATCCGTTTGTCAAATTTTCTCAGAACGATTTTAATGGAGGAGACCCAACTAAAGTTATTGATAGAACTAGTCTCCAGGAATTTTTGAAAAATTGCGCTTTGGCTAGTCTTGGGGATGAAAGCGCGATCGCGTTTCTGAATAATTCGGATAATAAAGCTTATTGTGCTGAGTTTGTTTATATCAGCTTGAATACTCCCGTTTATCCCTTCAATCTCAAAGGTTTAACTTCATTGTTGAATGATGAAGCAAAAGCCAGAGAAATCCTTGCAATTCAAGAAAAACAAAATCGCAGACAAAAAAATATTCTGAGCGATCGCAGTGGAAATCCAGAATTTCAAGCTTTTAATATCCAAATGCCAGTTGTACCTCCAGATTTACCATCTTTGGACGTACTCATGGTAGAAAATGGCATTAATATAGATTCTCAAAGCATTCCTTTTCCGGCTTTTACCCTTTCTCAAGTATTGCGTCGCGCTTTCCGCACCTTGTTACCGCGTCACAAAGAGGTTAACAACCCGAAAATTATTGAAGCACAAGTCAAGCTTTTTGGATATTTAGAACCTTTAATTTTAAAACAATTAGGACTTGATAATCCTTATGGTGAGGGATTTACTCCAGAAGCAACTGCACAAAGAGATGAAAAAGTCAAAGCAGTACGGGAATTCATCGCTTTTATCAAATCCCAACTGCAACAGAACTATAATAACTACACCGAACTTGATGCTGTAGTTGATAAAATTATGGAACAAGCCGATGAATTAATCGGTGTGAGCGATGTGAAGTATTTTGTGCCACCGCGCATTTATATAGACTTAGGACAAAATGATGGTGATGGTAACTTGCCTCAAGGTTGGGGATTTAAGTTAAATACTCTAGGGGCGTTAATTTATCGAGGTGCGGTTAAAGATATGGTTGTAACTCCTCCTCAACCGACTCCAGAAATACCACGGGAGATTCCAGAAACTCCCGATACTCCTCAAACACCTCCACAAAATAATCCCCCACGTCAGAAATCACAGATGAGGTAATTTTCAGTTAACGTGGTGTGTTGCCGTGTAGTGCAACGCACCAAAATTAAGTAAGTGAACAAAAATATTTACCCTGACTAAAAATTAACGAAAATAGTCTCAAACTCTTGCAATGAGCCGCACTCCGCAGGTGATAAATTCATTGCTCTACGCTACATTAGTTATAACCGAAGTGTAACTAATTATGAAAAAACCTCAAAAAACAGTTGACGAATATCTTGACACCTTAACTCAACAAGGAATCATAAAATCAGTAACTACAATAGGTCAATTATGTGATGAAATTTAACGGATTCGCGGAATTCCCCACTCGCCTATGCGGTGGGGATGGATAGCGAGGGGCGGTAGCCCCAATCTCCCAGGTGTCACAGCTTTCGTTACGATAAATAGGATTCGTGTTAAACTAAGGACATGAAAAATGTTGCTAAGGTACGAATTTATCCGACTAACGAACAGAAACAAGTGCTCTCACAAGCATTTGGTTGTGCGCGTTGGTATTGGAATAATTCACTGAGCGCAACGAATGAACTCTACAAACAGACGGGTAAGGGCTTATCTCAGATTGGGATGAACAGTCGATTACCTGCACTCAAAAAAGAGTATGAATGGCTAGGTGAAACCTACAGTCAGGTGCTGCAAAGCGTTTCACTGAATCTATCGAGGGCATTTATCAACTTCTTTGAGGGACGGGCATCATTTCCCAACTTCAAATCGAAGCACGATAAGCAGTCGATTCAGTATCCGCAAAAAGTCCAGATTGTCGATGATAGTCATCTGAAATTTCCCGGCAAGTTAGGCGTTATTTCTGCAAAGATTCACCGCAAGTTTGAGGGGAAAATCAAAACAGTCACACTCAGCATGAATCACGCAGGCAAGTATTACGCTTCTGTGCTGTTTGACGATGACTTGCCAGATGTTGGGATTTCTTCGGATGGTAAAGCGGTTGGTGTAGATGTTGGATTGACTCATTTCGCGATTACGTCTAATGGGTCTAAATTTGACAATCCCAAACACTTGAAGAAACACACTAAAAATCTCAAGCGTAAACAACAGAAACTATCTGGTAAAGTAAAAGGATCAAATCGAAGAAGCAAATCCCGTCGCATTGTAGCGCGGGTGCATGAAAGAATTGCAAATTCTCGTAAGGATTTCCAGCACAAATTATCTCGCAAACTGGTGAACGAAAACCAAGTCATCATTGTTGAGAATCTGGCAGTCAAGAACATGATGAAAAATCACTGCTTAGCTAAAGCGATCAGTGATTGCGGTTGGTCAGAGTTCACCCGTCAACTCAAATACAAGGCAGAAAGAGACGGTAAAACTTACCTAGAAATTGGTCGGTTTTTCCCATCGAGTAAGACTTGTCACGTTTGCCTCAATCAAGTGGGTAGCCTGCCTCTAGAGGTGCGCGTAGCTGGGCTTGCTCTAGTTGCCAAACAAAGCACGATAGAGACGTGAATGCGGCTATCAACATTCGAGAAGAAGGTATGCGTTTATTAGCGTTAGGAACTAGCGCTACTGCCAATGGACGGAATGTAAGTCCGGGGGTTGGAAGGAAATCTTCCGTATTATCGGCTGTTCCGGTTGAAATTGGAAGCCCCATCCCTCGGAGCGGGTGGGGTAGTTCATATGTAATATCCAATATCAGCTAACAGGAAATCCAAATTGCTCTTCAGTGAATTCTCTCCCATCGCTTTAATCGCTACGACTCCCACGGGTGCAAAGAAACTTCAACCCATGAGCCAAAACAAGGATGCTACTCTGTGGGTTTCAGAATCATTATCAGAAATTACTAATGCACAAACGTACAAAGATTCTCTGAAAAAACACGTAGCTGATTTATGGGAGACTCATAAAGCATTTGTTTTCTGTTTAGCTACAGGTGCAGTAGTAAGACTGATTTCACCATTGTTAAAAGATAAATCCACTGACCCAGCAGTGGTAGTGATAGATGAAACCGGAAAATTCGTCATAAGTTTATGTGGTGGACATCAAGGTGGTGCCGATAAGTTAGCAAAAATAATTGCTTTACAATTAGGTGCAACAGCGGTTTTAACCGGCGCTGCCAACGGTTTAGAATTACCTGCGGTAGATATGTTAGGTATTCCCTTCGGATGGTGTCGCGGTGGAGGTGATTGGAATGCAGTTAGTGCAGCAGTCGCTAAAGGGGAAGATGTAGAAGTAATTCAAGAAGTTGGTTCAACTCTATGGCAAAATCATCTACCCCAAACACATCCCTTCAAATTCCACCAATCCCCAACCACAAAAGCCAAAATCTATATCACCCACAAAACATCTTCTCCCC
>NZ_JADEWL010000261.1 GCF_015207665.1 Plectonema cf. radiosum LEGE 06105 | reverse complement strand
CCCTGCTTATTAGACCATGCAGGGAGTAGTGAAAATCCAA
This sequence comes from Plectonema cf. radiosum LEGE 06105, assembly GCF_015207665.1. GTDB lineage: Bacteria > Cyanobacteriota > Cyanobacteriia > Cyanobacteriales > Nostocaceae > Rivularia > Rivularia radiosa_A. The sequence goes on along the minus strand of NZ_JADEWL010000261.1, from coordinate 4,054 downwards.
CAAAACCGAAACATTTATCGAATAGTTACCCAAAATTGGGTATTAATGGGTAACTGTGTCAAGAAATTAAGTTACAGTTTAAACCCCAACCCCACTTTTTGAGCTTCATAGTAGGCAATTGCAGCATCAAGCTCCTTTCTAGCTTCAGTATGGATAATAATAAACTTCACGAATACTTTTCTCTTAACTCAGAAAAAACTTGCGACGCTGGTTCTGCAATAGCAGTATTGCGATTAATTTCCTCCAAGCGTTGGCTTAATTCCTCATCCCAAATCGCCTCTAGGTCATCATCTATAACCTCATCCAGAGAATGAATTAAAAAGTGAGCAATTTCAGCACGTTCTTTTGTAGAAAGCTGAGAAAGTTCGAGTTTAAGTTTTTCTGCTGTTTCGCTCATACTTTGGAGTCTCTCCAAAAATTCTGACTCAAACAATTATAATTATACGCTTAATAGGACTTAGCAAAAAGGCATATTTTCTTGTAGGGGCTTCGGTAATAAGGCTTATGGTGTCACGCACCAACCACCGATTGTGACACTTGCGGCTATTCCTGCTTAAGTCAAACTACCAAATAACATCAAGTCCGGATGATTAGTTATTATTGCCTATTCCCTACTTCCCGGGCTTCTTAACAGAAACAAACTAGGAATAAAGTTTGTAGATATGCTTCAAATGCAAGCAAAGAGAGTTCCGTGTAAGCTATGGTAGTTCAAACTGACAAATAGCGACTTTTAGCTTCAGATGAAAAAACTTATATTATTCTGCTTGTTTGTCATCGGGTTGAGTTTTGCCCTGTTAACTTTCGTTAACTTTCGAGGACTCGCAGCTCGCGGTGAATTTGAGACAATTGTGTTAAATTTCCGAGAAGATATCCCGACTGAGCAATTGCAAAAAAGTTTGCAAGCGATAGATCAAAAGTACAATGTTAATCACCGATTAGACAATAAATTTTCCCTGGATGATCATGTTTATATTATTGAAGGGGATAAACAGCGAATCAAAGAACTGCGTAAGTCAGAATTTGCCCAAGAGACAGAATTTATCGAACCAAATTACATATATAAAATTCCCGAATTGGGCAATCCTGAAAAAGATGAAATTGCACGTTTGGCTGAATATTTACCGTCACCCGACACTATCGTAGAAGAAATAAAGCCAGCATTCAAAGGTGCTAATGACCCGTTTTATAGCAAACAGTGGCACCTACATAATATTAACGTTGAAGGGGCATGGGATAAAACTAAAGGCAAAGGTGTAACTGTAGCGGTGATTGACACCGGCATTACTCAGGTACGCGATTTAGTTGAAACCGAGTTTGTCAAAGGTTACGACTTTGTAAATGATAGAGAAAATGCCAACGACGATAATGGACATGGTACCCACGTTGCCGGCACTATTGCTCAAGCAACTAATAATAGTTGGGGTGTTGCCGGAATTGCCTATGAAGCTCGTTTGATGCCTTTGAAGGTACTTAGTAGTTATGGTGGTGGTACAGTCGCCGATATTGCCGAAGCAATTAAATTTGCTGCCGATAATGGTGCAGATGTAATTAATATGAGTTTGGGTGGCGGTGGTGAAAGTCAATTGATGAAAGATGCAATTAATTACGCTCACAGTAAAGGAGTAGTGATAATTGCAGCCGCTGGAAACGAAAACCAAAATTCTGCTTCCTATCCCGCACGTTATCCCAAGGTTTTCGCAGTTTCAGCTTTAGGTCCCGACGGAGAAAAAGCACCTTATTCTAATTATGGTGCAGGAGTAGATATTTCTGCTCCCGGCGGTAGCGATGCTGGTAAAATTCTCCAAGCGACTGTTGATATGGACAGTAAAGGTGAAGAAGTCTTCCTTGGTTTGCAGGGTACAAGCATGGCTGCACCCCACGTTGCTGGTGTTGCTGCACTCATTAAAGCCACAGGAGTAGAACAACCAGATCAAATTTTCAAAGTTCTTACCGAATCAGCACGATCAATTCAAGATGATGGTCTAAACTATTATGGTGCTGGACAGTTAAATGCTGAAGCCGCAGTTACCCTTGCAGCGCAAGGAACAATTAGTTTTCAAGACTTCTTCCGTTGGTTGCGCGATAGCGGCTATTTTAATCCCGGTTTTTGGATTGATGGCGGTGTCGTAGCGCTTTTACCTAAGATTTTAATGGTAGTAGGTTCTTATTTATTAGCTTGGTTTTTGCGAGTTTATTTCCCTTTTACCTGGAGTTGGAGTTTAGCGAGCGGTTTAGTTGCAGGTAGTTCTGGTTTATTCTTCCTTAAAGGATTTTACATCTTTGACCTTCCTCAATGGCCATTCCGTCTTTTAGGTAGTTCCATTCCCGAATTAGGTAATACTTTACAGGGAACGAATCCTTTCAACCCATTGTTTGCCAGCGTTTTAGTTCCGATTCTTTTAATGGCATTACTACTGGGGCATAAACAATGGAAGTGGTTTGCCATCGGTTCAAGTTTAGGTGTTGCAGCTTGCTTAGCTGTAAGTTCTGTAACAGATCCAGCAGTGTGGGGACTCGGAAGTGGTATATTAGCTCGTGGATTTTTAATTACTAATGCACTTCTTTGCTTTATACTAGTTCGTTTGGCTGTGAAAAACGAAGAACAACCAGTTTAGTTGACAGTTGGCAGTTGATGGTTATTTCTTAGTAGTCCGCCACAGTCGCTATGTATGATAGTTAAAAATTTGTAGTGGGAGCTTCTAGCTCCCTGGTGGTAAATAGCAAGCTAAGCTGTTCCCCATTTAAACAACTACTAACCACTATCCACTAACCACTAACCACTATCCATTATCCACTAACCACTATCCACTAACCACTATCCACTAACCACTAACCACTAACCACTAACCACTAACCACTAACATGAGTATTACAGTAAAAGGTATCGTTGAACGCCGCGATATTGGCATGGGTGCTTGGGCTTTAATAGGTGAAGATGGAAAAACCTATGAAATCATGAGAGGAGCAGATAAAAGCTTACTCCAAGCAGGACAAAAAGCACAAGTCACCGGAATTGTACGCGAAGACGTGATGACCACTGCTATGATTGGTCCAGTGTTAGAAGTTAAGTCTTTTGAAGTTACTAGTTAAAGACTTTTTGAATAATTCATATTGTCAATTAAACCATTAATTATCAATTATCAAAACAAACGTTTAGAATCTGGGGAACTTTTCAACTTCTTAGATCGACAAGTGAGATCAAGTCTTTAAAATTGTAGTTTATTGATTTTTCTACTAAGATTTAGCTATATCAAAGCTTACACAGTTTTATTAAAGAAAGTTGAAAGGCGATAGGCGTTCACCTTACTGTGCGGCTTAGCCTTGCCCTTCGGCATCGCCCTAATGTAAAACAAGACGATAAGTGTGTTACATTAAATGTCCTACTTAAATAGATTTTGCTACTTAGCGGTTAATACAGGTTATACTCTGAGAACGACTGAGTATCAATTTAATATTTAAGTTGTATTACTTAGGAAAAAACCCTGAGTATATACTGAGTTAGTTGAGAAAGTTAGTTATTGGGGTGTAGTTGGAAATTATTTACTTCAGTACTTAAGTAAATTTGATTATCTGTATAGATTTGTTAACAAAGCTTTGTGTCTCGCTCTCTATACAAAAATAAAAATCCCCCAGCGTGCTTGTAGGCTTACCGGGGGAGACAGTTATCAGGGTGCATCTACCAATTATATGTACCGTATCTGACAGCAGCTTTCCGGATAAAACTGTATAAATATGTTTGGGTGCTTCTGAATGCTAAATACTGCATTTAAAAATAAAAATCCCCCAGCGTGCTTGTAGGCTTACCGGGGGAGACAGTTATCAGGGTGCATCTACCAATTCTATGTACCGTATCTAACAGCGAGTTTCCGGATAAAACTGTATAAATATGTTTGGGTGCTTTTGAATGCTAAATACTGCATTTAAAAATAAAAATCCCCCAGCGTGCTTGTAGGCTTACCGGGGGAGACAGTTATCAGGGTGCATCTACCAATTCTATGTACCGTATCTGACAGCAGCTTTCCGGATAAAACTGTATAAATATGTTTGGGTGCTT
>NZ_JADEWL010000067.1 GCF_015207665.1 Plectonema cf. radiosum LEGE 06105 | reverse complement strand
CCCATCCCCCCATCCCCTTCCATGAACCCCAACTGGCTACCCCGACTTAATTCCAAGATGCAAAAACTGCGTCAGCAACTGCTTAATGACCCTTATTATCGATTAAAATCGGGGGAAGAAATTGCGATCGCGGTTCAGCTTGGTATCCGGATTGACGCGAATCAAGCTACTGTTGATGATTGGTTGCGCTTACCGGGTTTGTCCATACATCAAGCGCGGACGCTTGTACAACTTGCACAGACAGGTGTGAAATTTTACTGTGTAGAAGATATTGCCGCAGCCTTAAGTTTACCGGCACAGCGATTAAAACCTTTAGAGACAATTTTAATTTTTGGTTACTATGATGACGAATCTTTAGATACTATTACCTATGTTGTAAATCCTAATACAGCAACAGTTGACAATCTATTAAAAGTACCTTTTATCGATTCTTCTTTAGCACAAGCAGTAATAGATAATCGAAATCAGTTTGGACTCTATCGCAATATAGTTGATTTTCAGAAGCGGTTGAATTTATCTGGTGAAACACTCGCTCAGTTAATGTATTACTTGCGGTTTTAAATCCAGCCAGGAGTTTGAGAAGTCGGGTTATTAGTAAGAGAATCTGTAACACCGTGACAAATTTTCCGACAAACCCGACTTCTGTCATTTACGCAGTTTGGCTCTATTAGCAGTAGCCACAATTGTTAGAACATTTCGCCTTAAGAGTTCCCTGTTCCCTGTTGCCTTAAGAACAAAATATGGTCTCCTAACCAATATGAGCATTGCTATTATTTTTAGATAAACCCAATTCTATCAAGAGGCCAAAAGCGAAAAGTTGCCTTACCAATCATATTTTCTTTGGGTAAAAAGCCCCAATAGCGAGAGTCGTTACTATCGTTACGATTATCACCCATCATAAAATATTGATTCGGAGGAACTTGTATGAGGGGAAAAGGTTGGGAGGGTGGTTCTTTTATATAGTCTTCTTCTAATTTTTTAGCATTAAGATAAACCTTACCGTCATCAATTTGTAGGGTATCTCCGGGAGTACCAATCACACGCTTAATAAAAGCTTGATCTTCGGGATATCCACGACGCTGTAATTCTGGGGGTGGTTGAAAAACTATGATATCGCCAAATTTGGGAGAATTAAATCTATAGGAAATTTTTTCAACAACCAGTCTATCGCCTGTATGCAAAGTTGGTAGCATCGAATCTGAAGGGATGTAACGGGGTTCGGCTATAAAAGTCCGAATCAAGAATGCTAATACCAACGCGATGGTTATTAGAATCAGATTTTCTCGTAAGCTACGCCATAATTTTGATGACGCAACGCTTTTTGCATCAGTTTCCTGAGAACTCATGTAAGTTTTTAGCTCGGATTACAACAATTTGACTAATAGTATAAAGTTTGAAGATTATTGAGATTTTGCAGAGCATGAATAGTTATATAGCCAACAAATGCTATACAATATTGAACCAGCAATGCAGAATTTTGTATCACATTACAACATAATTAATTATTATTGATAAATTTTACATCATATTCAATTATTGCAATTATAAAGCAATATTTTAGAGTATTTTTACTTTTGCTTGTGACTCTTCAAAAGCTTTTTTTAATTTGTTGTGTAGCAATTGAGTTTATTTTTGTGGGAATTGAGACTTTTTCTAATAACAAATGCGAAGTTTGTGATTTGATTAGCAAGCTTTTCTCAGTAGAAAAATTATAGTGAGTCTCAAAAGTTACTAATACAACTCAGGATGAATCATTCCAATCCCTTTGTTGCAGGTCCGACGTTGCAAAATCCCGATCTGTTTGTGGGACGCGAGCAGGAATTACGGGCTATTGTTAGCAGAATGGGTGGTTCGCAGCCAACAAGCCTAAATATTGTTGGCTCACATCAGATTGGAAAATCTTCTTTACTGTATTATTTCTTTCTAACTTGGGAACAGCGAATCTCGCAACCACAAAATTATGTGGTTATTTATCTATCGCTCAAAAATGCCAATTGTCAGAAAGAAAACAATTTTTATCAAGCAATAGCACAGAAGTTGTTGAGTTGTCTTAGTGTGCAGATACAGCCTAAATTAGTGGCATTATTGCAAAAAACACCCCTTGATCGTGTAGCATTTTCCCAAGCGATTAAAGAGTTTAAGAGACAAGGGTTGCTACCAGTTTTGTGTTTAGATGATTTTGAAAGTCTTTTTGCCAATAGAAGAGAATTTGGTAACGGTTTTTATGATAATTTGCGCTCTTTGATGGATGATAGCGCTTTGATGCTAGTTATAGCTTCATGCAAAGAACTTGACGTTCATGCTAAAGAACAGCGATTAGTGTCAAGTTTTTTTAATGTTGGACACGTAATTAAATTAGAAGAATTAACTACAGACGAAGCAATTAAACTGACTCGTTTACCAGTCAATTCTCAATCAAAAAAACCTGCATTAACAGAACAAGAACAAAATTTAGTGCAGCAATGGGGCAAACGTCATCCTTATTTTATACAACTTGCTGGCTATTATTTATATGAAGCACGTCAAGCAGGAAAAGATATTAAATGGGCGAAAAAGCAGTTTAAAAATCAGGTTTCTAACTATCAATCAGAATTAAAAGTATATAGATTTAATGGGCTACCAAAATGGCTATGGAAACTTATTACTTTTATCGGCATATGTGCAAACTTTGTGGAAAATTCCGCTAAAAGTGTGATTGGTATGGTGATAATTCTAGCGGTAATTCTTGTTGTATTCAATCGCATCAATTTGGATGATTTTATCGAGATTTTAAAAACAGTTCTAGGTATAAAATAATAACCATGACCAAACCCATTTCCTTTCCTCAGTTGTGGAGATATGTTGGTGAATGTGTTCGTATTCTGTATTGGGCTTATTTTAAACATTATACTTTTGCAAAATGGTTGCGAGATATTGATCCGCAATTAGAAGCCATAGATAATCCATTTGTAATGAAAGCTGAATTTCACAGCAATCCTCGTTTGCATCGTTACGCACAACAGGTTTGGTGGATAACTGCCATTGTACCGACTTTAATCGTATTACTCGCAGGGATAATTTATATCAGCTTCAATATTCCTATATCATCAATAAGTTTTTGGTTTATACCTGGTTGGTGGATAGGTTTGTGGTTGGCTCGCGGTAGAAATAAAAACTTAGAAAAGTTGTTTGAGCGGTCTTTTTGGATTTGTTTTGTTGTCGCTATTATCAGTATTTTGATACCAAAAGAAGTTAATTTCTTAAATCCCCTAATTGATTACTTGAAACAATCTGAATATTTAGGATTGTTGCTGAAATCAACTGGATATTTAGCATTAGGAATTTGGTTGGGAGTAGCTTGGGGTGTTTCTTTGGGAATCCGTTGGGGTGTTGCCTGGATTATTGCATGGATTATACTTTTAGGGTTTTTATTTGTAGGCTCACCACAGAAAGCTGTGGTTGTTGCTGGAACTTTATTTTGGCGATTAGCTTGGCTTTTAGCGTCTGGTGTGGCTTCCGGAGTAGCTGTAGGGGTTACAGCTGGTGTCGCTTTGGGTGTAGTACCTGGTTTGTTTAATCATGAGAATAATACTTGGGCGATCGCGATCGCCATACTTTTTCTTTTCATCCCAGTAATTTGGTGGTTAATAGAATTGGTATGGGTAACTGGTATATATATTAGGTATAAATTAGGATTAGGAAAAACAGCATCTTCACTTAGATTACTTCCACCTTGCAACAATGAACGAATACTTTTTCCTTTACCTTTTATGGTACGAATAATTGTCAAAGCTCACAAAGAAGAACCACTAATGACTAATGATATCATTAAATATTTAATTACTTCTACAAACCAACAAAAAACAGCGAATAAGGCAATTATACAAATTGCGTTAGATTATCTGAATAAATGTAAAACTTTACGCGATATTGCAGAAGTACTAAATCAATTAAATTGGATTCCCTCTGATTTTTCCAAAGAAATTGATTGGGTAATTCGTCGCTTGCTCGATATTAGTCAAGATGTCCGTAAATCATATAAAGAAACTTCTCCTTATCTTCAGTACAAATTTTTAGATAAACCAATTGCTGGATTAGAATCACTGTTAAATAGCATTTCTTCGATTAAAAATCCTCAGATGGCTACTAATGTGGCAAGTATTACTCAAAATTGGAAAACAATTTTATTAACAGCTCAAAAGACATTGAGAGAGCGTGCGCTAGAATCTGAAGAAGTTCGACAAGTTTACATAGCCGGAAATGCTTTAGAACCCCACACAGCAAAGCAGCGTTTCAAAGGACGGATTGATTTATTTCGCGAAATTCAAACTTCCGCACTTGAAGTCGATCCTCCAGTGTTATTACTATATGGTGGGCGACGTAGTGGTAAAACCTCGGCTTTAAAATATTTACCTTATAAGATCGGAGCGGATTTAATACCTTTATTAGTAGATATACAAGGAGCAGCATCGGCAATAACTTTAACAGGTTTTGCAGAAGATTTGGTACGTCAAATGACTGAAGCTGCAAGACGATTACCCCTACCTTTAATCTTACCTGTTCCTAATCAAGAAAAGCTGGAAAAAGACCCATTTATTGCATTACAGTACTGGTTGGGAGATGTCGAAACCACTTTTCCTCAAAAGCGATTTCTCTTATGTCTAGATGAATATGAGCGGCTAAAGGAATTTATCGAAACGACAAATAGTCGAGCTCCGCTAAATTTTTTCCGTCACATTTTACAACATCGCTCAAATTGGATTTTATTGTTCAGTGGCTCCCATCATTTAGAAGAACTTCCCGATTACTGGAGTGATTATTTAATCAATACTCATTCTCTTTTAATTACATATTTAAGCAAGTCAGAAGCTCGCGAATTGATATTACACCCCATAGATGATTTTGCTGATGATATTTATGAAGATGCGGCTGTAGAAAATATTATTTATCTAACTCATTGCCAGCCCTTTTTTGTCCAGCTAATGTGTTATGAATTAGTGGAAATTATTAACCGCGATATTAGAGAAAATCAAAGAAATATAGACAAATCAAAAATCTCTCAAGCAGATGTTGGACGGGTTATTCCCATAGTGCTTAGACGAGCCGAGCAGTATTTTCGGGAATTACGAAAAAGTTTTACTAATGATGAACTAAATTTACTTTATCGTTTAGTTGAAGGGCAACAACCTCAATTGAAAAATAAAGCGGATAAAATGATAGTGCGTTCGTTAATTCGTAAAGAGATTTTACAAAGAGAAACGGTTGTTGTTAATGGTTCGGAAACAATCCGTATTAGTTTTCAAGTTCCTCTTGTGCAAAAGTATATTGAAAAATTGGTCGAAGATGAAATGTAATTTGACGGAAAACTTATGCATTTGTAGGGGAGAAAACGATTATTTTGGGAGAATCTCAATTTTTCAAGAACATATCGCAATACGGTTCAGTTAAGGTTGTCCGTCAATCAATTTATTGAGAACCAAGACTTGGGGGATTCTCCCCCAAGCCCCTTCCAAAAAAGTCGATCTGTTTTGTTTGCGGTAATTAATTAATTAATTAATTAAATTAATTTATTTATATCCTTAACTGAACTGTATTGGAACATATCGTAGTATTCCACTACATTAATTATCATGGCTTTTACTTGGGATGCGCGCCCTTAATTTACAGCGATAAAAGCTGCTACGCAGCCGCTTCCCTAACGCAACTACGAACCTGTACTCGAAATAAACGGTAACAAGTCCCATTGAGGATTCTTGAACATCCAACATTTAAACCAATAAAAAAATGATGGGTAACTTATAACTGAACAAATCAGCTATCAATTACCCATTATTTACTATCCATTACCCATTACCTACCACTAGATTAACAAATCAAACAAATCTGTCCCAGATTGAAATTTGGGAATATCTTCTCAATTTTGCTCAATTTTCATCTATATGACGATTTTTAGCCCCAAATTATTCGAGACCTTATCTTTATATTTCGTTATTTTAACTATAAAAATATTGTAAATTCAACTTGCTTAAAAAATAATAATGTTTTTCCCGATTATAAATGTAATCAGGCTATTCTGTAATGACGATAAATCAAGCGGTCTCAAAGGATGACAAGCAAGGATCACTCAAAAAAAAGATATAAATCGCTTTCAGTCGATGACTTTTGTATCTAAGGTTGGATGGCAAACGGTCTCAATAGGAAGATAATCAAAAATAAATCTAAATCTTGCTTTACCGTACAGGTCTCAAAGTAAATTCTATGTAATATCTATAAAATAAATGTGAATGCAGCATCTGAAAATTAAGCAACCGAAAATAACACCAATTTATCCAAAGTATTACAAAAAGAGGTTTAAAAATGATCACAATACAGAAAGTTTGTTGTCCTAACTGTGGGAGCAAATGCGAAAGACATCATATTTCTGAAAGCCAAATATGTCGGACTCAATGTGCAAATTGCGATTATTTAATGATTAACTGTACCCGTACCGGAAGAGTGATTGAAGCCTACGCACCCGGTATTTACGCAAATAAGTAAAAAAAAAGGCATTGTTAGGAGTTGTAGAGACGTAGCATTGCTACGTCTCTACGGGAGTTAGGAGTTAGTTGACAGTTGTTATTTATTTCTCCCCATCTCCCCATCTCCCCCATCACCCCATCCTATTTATTACTGGCACGTAATTGTCCACAAGCAGCGTCTGCTTCTAAACCACGGGAATAACGAACGCTGTGGGCAATATGATGCTTTTCTAAAGCTTGTACAAAAGCTTGAATGCGTTCGTAGTTGGGACGCTTATAGTCTGCTTCTTGGATGGGATTATAAGGTATCAAATTTACGTGACTTTGAAATCCGCGTAATTGTCGTGATAGTTGGTGAGCGTGTTCTGGAAGGTCGTTTACACCAGCAAGCAGAATATATTCAAAAGATACACGTCGTCCGGTCATTTCTACATAATCGCGACATTCCGCAAGTAACTCTTCAATTTGATATTTATGAGCGCTAGGAATAATTTCTTCTCGCAATTCTTGATTGGGTGCGTGGAGACTGACAGCAAGAGTGATTTGTAGACGATGTTTTGCAAGGTGACGAATACGTCCAGGAATACCCACCGTAGAAAGCGTTAAGTTACGTTGTCCGATTCCCACATCTTTATTAAGGCATTGAATAGAGCTTAAAGTATTATCAACATTTAATAAAGGTTCACCCATACCCATAAATACGATATGAGTAACCCGGTGTCCAAAGTCTTCCTGTACGGTTAAAACTTGATCTACAATTTCGTGACGAGCTAGATTGCGCTTGTAGACTCCTTTACCAGTAGCACAGAAATCGCAAGCCATCGGGCAACCGACTTGAGTAGAAACGCAAACCGTTAACCGTTCTAAATCTTCTGAATTGCCTGCTTGTCGATTATTTTTTCCCCATTTTTTAAAAGTGGGAATCCCAACGGTTTCTACAATTTCCCCGTCAATTAGTTGTAAAAGATATTTTACGGTACCGTCGGGAGCCGTAGAACGGTGGTGCAAAGTAGAACGTCCGACTGGGATTTCTGCGACAGATTCCCGCCACTGTTTGGAAAATACAGTAATATCAGTCAAAGAACGAGCGGCTCTTTGGTATATCCACTGATGCAACTGTTTTCCTCTGTAGGCTGGTTGTTCTTGTTGCTGCACCCAATCGGTTAGTTCTGACAAAGATGCTCCTAACAAAGGAGGGATAGGAATTTTTTGGATCTGAGGAACGGGGGGTTTAGAAGCAGAAACTACAGAATTAACAGACATAATGGAATCGCGATCGCTAAAAAGTCATTGAATCTTTATGGTAGAGTATCTGACGTTTTAATTGCTGAGTAAATATCTAATTAGAGAACTACCTACACTGAGATACAACTTTGGACTTTAATAAAAGGTCAAAGGTTAGAGGTCAAAGGTCAAAAAGTATTAACAATTATCAACTATCCCCTTGTCCCTTCATCCATTTTCTAACAAATATTTTTAATAACTTCGACTAATTCTTGGGGATGATCAATTAAAAAATCTGGATTCTGTTTTGCTAATGCTTCTTCTGAATTAAAACCCCAAGTTACACTAATTACTCGAATATTAGCCTTTTTTGAAGCTTCTATATCTCTAGTTTCATCTCCAACATATATAACTTCTTGAGTTTTTAGCTGTTTTTGCCTCAAAACGTTGTTGATTATCGTGGTTTTACCAAAAATTGTCACTCCGGTATGGATAAACTCGAATAAACTATCCATATTATTTATTTTGAGAAATTCTTTGACGTTACCTTTAGAATTAGAAGTGATAATACCTAACCTATTCCCGTTGTCTTTGAGTTCTATCAAAGCTTCTTGAATTCCTAGAATTGGTTTGAGTTCGGGAATTTTGTTTTTTAACTCTCTCTTAACCTTCTTGAGTAGAAAAGGTATTTTGAATAAAGGAATCCCAGAATACTTAAAAATTTCTCTAGAAGTTAAATTTCTAAGTATTACAAGTTCTTCTGAAGTAATTTGTGCATAACTAAACTCTACAGCTAAACCATTGGCAATAGTTACTAAGGCATCTACTGTATCGGCAATCGTACCATCAAAATCAAAAATAATTACTTTCTGGGTCATTCTCTGGGTTGACGGGATGCTTCAAGATTAGCACGGGCATTTCGTTGTAACATTTGTGGCTTAATTCGTCGTAACGCTGAAGCCGTAAATTGCTTGTCCCACTTTTCATTCGTGATTGTGGCTAATTCTATCAGCTTGGGAGCAATATTCCCAGGGTAGGGCTGAAATTCTTCTACGTCGGTTGTAGTAGCAAAACGTTGATTCCAAGGACATACATCTTGACAAATATCACAACCCGCAACCCAACCTTGCATATTTTCGGCGATATTTTCGGGTAATTTTTCATCCCGATTTTCAATTGTATGATAAGCAATACACCGATTGGCATCTACTATAAATGGCTGTGTAATTGCATCGGTGGGACAGCTTTCAATACACCGAGTACAGGTTCCACAATGTTCGGTGTGGGGAGTATCTGGAGTTAATTCCAGATTTGTCAATATTTCTCCTAAAAATACCCAAGAACCATATTCTCTGGTAATTACATTGCCGTTTTTGGCAATCCAACCGATCCCCGCTTGTTGCGCCCAAACTTTATCTTGAATTGGCCCTGTATCTACATAGTATTTGGTTTCGATTCCTTCACCTAATGACTGCAACCAAATTGAGAGTGCTTTCAATTTTTTTTGCATGACTTTGTGATAATCCCTTCCCCACCCATAACGAGAAATTTTTCCGTATTCGTTTCCTTCGGGACGTTGATGCTCTGTATAGTAATTTAAAGCGACACAAATTAGCGATCGCGCTTCTGGCATCACTAATTTAATATTTTGACGATTCGGATTTCCCATCCATTCCATATCGGCATGATATCCAAGGGCTAACCATGCTTGCAATCTCTGCGCCTGAGTATCTGTAAAGGTTGCAGCCGCTATTCCAACTTTATGAAACCCTAGCTCTAGCGCTTTTTCCTTAATTTGTCTGCTGCTAAGGGAGGACAATTGATTCATTTATCTTATTTTAATATTTGCCCGAAAAGCGCACCCCTAATTTATACCACCATTATGATCCCCTGTTTTATATTTCTTAATTAACCTATTTGTAAATTTTATTTGCAATTTGTAAATTTTTAATGCAAAATAATCAGTGGAAGGTAAAGCAACATACAAAGGAAGCCTTCTTAAAACAAATATTTCGCTACGAAGTTTACAAAAGTTGGTGCTATCATGACTTTCTCTACAGATTCAATACGGAACGGTTCTTCTAACGCTTTCAACTACGATACTCAGTTAGTTGATGCAGTAAATTCCACTGTAAATGTTTTCAAAAGCCTCTCGGTGGATGACCAGTTAGCGGTGCTTTGGTTTGCATATACTGAAATGGGACGTTCTATAACTCCTGCTGCTACAGGTGCAGCACGTTTACAGCTAGCAGAAGGTTTGCTCCATCAAATCATCCAAATGTCTCCCAAGGAACAGCTACAGGTAATGCGTGATTTAGCTGCGAAAAATAATACCCAAGTTGCTCGCTCTTACGGTATTCTTAGTGCTAATACAAAGTTAGCTTTCTGGTATGAATTATCAGAGTTGATGGTTAAAGGTTTTGTTGTCGCAATGCCATCTAATTATCAATTGTCTCGTGATGGCTCACAAGTTTTGCAAGCTCTCAAAGAACTTGATTTTGGTCAACAAATTACTGTTCTTCGTAAAATTGTAACTGATATGGGTGTTGATCCTTTAGCTGATTAAGACGCTTTCGAGGAAAGCTATATTTTTGAATTTTGCGACGATAACAGGCAATTTTTCAACCCTATGTCTGGATATCAAACTTATCTGTTTTAATCTAAAATAACCGTAGATTGTGGGGTGGAGATTATTATCTATTATCCACCTTGCAATAATTTTGTTTAAATAAGGAGTAGGCAGCAGTTAGATAACTCAGAAGTGAATAATCAGGACTTGATTACTTAATTTATAGTACAATTATTTCTGAAGCACGTGTCTGAGCAGCTAGCTTTGATATTTTATTTAAATAATATTTAATTAATAAATTTAATTAGTAAATATTTTTTTTCTTATCAGCGACTAATACAGCTAATTTTATGAGTGCAATTGAATGGAAATCTACCGAAATTACAGAAATCAGTGAAGTAACTATACAGCAATACTTTGAAAGTTTAAATGCAGGCAATTACGAAAAAACCGCTTCGTTGTTTGCAGAAGACTGTGTAATGCATCCCCCTTTTGAATCTGGGATTACTGGGAGGGATGCGATTTTAAGCTACTTACGCAAGGAAGCAATTGATATTAAAGCTTATCCTCGTGAAGGTGTAAGCGAAACTCTAGAAGACAACCTAACCCAAATTCAAGTTGTAGGTAAGGTAGAAACTCCTTGGTTTGGTGTCAATGTATCTTGGGTGTTTGCTTTAAATGAAAATCTGCAAATTTTGGATGTAAAAATCAAACTTTTAGCTTCTCCCCAAGAATTACTTTCCTTACGGCGGTAATACTTGAAAATTAGCGAATATCAAGCACATTAAACAGTTTTTTTTGATAATTAACAGCCAAAAACCATTAATAACTAATAACTAACTTTTGTTTGCTGTTGCTCGCTCTAAGGAACGTACTAATAATCTCCGTCCTAATTCGATATCGGCAGCCGCACATTGCCAGTCTGGATGAGCGCTCATTAATAGACTATCTAAGGTCTCTTGGTCAAATAAATGCCAAACTAAAGCATTATTGATTTCTGCTTCGATTGCGTAACAGTTGAGGCTAATACAGTAGATTTTACAACTACTCGCAGCTCTGATTAAATTTATTTGTTCTCCGGGTTTAAGTGAGCGAAACTTTCTGATTGCCTGCTTCATTTCATCGATAGAAGAAGTCAGTAATCCGGGAATTGCCACTGTTAAATTATGATCGCTATTTACCTTAATCCAATAATGACGGCTGGGATCTATTCCCTCTAACCAAGGTAACTCATCATCTAATCGGTAGCGCGGTGAAAGACAAAACGAGGCTTGCATAGGCATCGTTAATAACTACAGTAAGGTATTTAAATGATTTTGACCGGGCTGAATTAACCGATCAAAAATAGAGCAATTATGTAATTGTTTCATGATTCACAGCTATTAACCAAATAAACTTAGTAAAAGTTATTATCTTGGTGAAGTATTGTTAACTTTGTCGGGTGAGAAGTCGAGTTTTCATCATGTTTATACTAGAAAAGTTTGAGCAGTTGACTTTGAAACGCAAAGGAAGGCTGAGTTGAACGCTAAGTTACGCTGAGTATCTATTTGAGATTTTGTGCTGTGGTAAAAAAGTCTACTTATTAGCCGTTTTCTGTACGATATTTATCCGAAAACCCGACTTCTAATATATAAAATAGTTTGTCAATTGACGGAGTGAGAGCGAACTATAGTTAAATTAATTTAAATTAATTTTGAACTTTTTCTTGAGCTTCTTGTACTGTTTCAGGCAAACTAGCTTCTAACTTCAGACAATTACCGCCATTAACTTGTAATTCATACTCTACTTTGTCCATTAAACGGTTCATAATCAGCCAGCCATAACCACCTTCTTGTTTTTCCATAGGACTAGGAGGAGAATAATGAGACATATCATAACCCTCACCTTTGTCCCAAACTTCTAAAGCTAAATCCCTTTTTTTTAGTTCCAAACGAATCAAAATTGGGGCAGATGGCTTTTCTTTATGAGCGTGACGCACTACATTGGAGTAAGCTTCGACTAAAACTAAGCGTAAACGATTTGATTGTCGAGTCCAATCAACCGATTCTCCTAATTCCACTTCTAAGCATCCAAGCAGCCAGCTTTCCACAATGCTTAAAAACTTCAAGTCACTTGGTACGTGAAGCTCGCTTTTCATAGTTTATAAAATCTCCAGTGAAAGTATAGTTTGGTCATCTTCTTGGACTTCGGTATCAAGATGGATACGGTTGAGCAATTTGTTCAAACTAAGTGGTTTCTCTTGTTCAAGCAATAATTGCCAAAGTCCTTCTTGGTTAAGCATAGAGCGTGTTGACGATTCTACATTAGATAATTCTTTACTCAAATTACTTGTGATTGAAACTTGAGCTTCAGTAATTCCATCGCTTGCAAGTAGCAAAGTATCTGACTGAGCAAGAATTAATTCCCCAAAATTTGCTTCCCAATTGGGTAATATACCCAAAGGAATTCCACGTACTTTGAGAAAATTTGGTTCGTCTAAGTGAGAATCTTTTTGCGAGCAAACTATTGGGTAAATATGACCGGCATTAGCGTACACTAATTGCTTGGTAGCGCTTGTATAACGAGCCAATACCAAAGTAATAAAATAATTATTGCTTACCAGGTCATCGCCTAAAGCTTGATTTAAATTTTTCATGACTATATTTGGCATTGGAGGCGTTTCTTGAGATAATTCTCGACGCAATACTGATATTGCACTAGCCATAAACAGTGCAGCAGGAACACCTTTACCAGAAACGTCACCTACAGCCAACCATAAATCTCCCTTGGGATGAACAAAAACTTCAAAAAAGTCTCCACCAACTTCCCGTGCTGGATAGCAGCAAGCTTGTACCCTGACTCCTTCGATTTCAGGTAAAGTTTGGCGTAGCAAATTATGCTGAATTTGACGCGCAACTTCCAATTCGGCATGAATCTGTTTTTGCTTTTGTTGGAGGTTCTGATAAAGTTTTGCTTGAGAAAGAGCTAATGCAGCTTGTTCGGCAACACCGGAAATTAGTTCTATGTCTTCATGTTGCCAATTGCCATAAGTTCCCAGAGTTGCTTTTTGGGTATCGCATCGCTGTTGATGGAGAGCCAATACTGCTTGTAAATCTTGTTGATAAATCAGCGGTACAGCTAATTGCTGGTAAACTTCGCCATTATCAGAAGTAAATTCTGATAATTCGTAATTACGGCTGACAAGAACTTTTTCCATTAAAGTACTGGGATTAAAGCAGCAATTTTCAACAACAGCGTTATGATCCTGGTAGAAAAACTCCTCTGATGCTAATTGTTCTCCTTCAATCGGTTTAAGTACGCAACAAGTCGCTTCAAAAGTTTGTCCAATTGTTGACACAATTTTTTGCAGCATACTAGGATAATCTAGAGATTCCCGAATCGCTGTTGTAACTGCATTAACTAAAGATTCTCGCCTCAGAGAACGGCGTAAACTTAAAGTTCTTTTTTTGACTAACCGATAAATTTGGGTAGCTTGATCGACCAGCGAACGCAGTTGATCTGGTTTCCAAGGCTTAGTAATGTAGCGAAATACCTGACCCGAATTAATCGCATCAACTAAATCTTCGACATCAGTAAAGCCTGTAAGCAAAATCCGAATGGTATCCGGAAAACGCTCTACCGTAAGACCGAAAAATTCTGTACCGTTCATCTCTGGCATTCTTTGGTCAGAGATAATTACAGCCATTTCGCCTTCTTTGTCTAGAATCTCCAGAGCAGTACGAGCATCACTTGCCTTGTATACTTTAAATTCTCGCCTAAAAGTGCGGTAGAGTAAATCTAGGTTATCTAGCTCGTCATCCACCACCATTAATTTGAGTTTGCCTGCCTCAATTTCAGTCATAATTGACTTTTATTTTCATATATTTTTCATAGGCAAGAATGTATAAATTTTATCTTGCCTTGCAATTCAGCCTGGAACAAAAAGGTAGTTATTAACATCCCCCCCACATTCTTAACATAGAATTAACTATGCGGGTAGTAAATTTATCTCTAATATCCTTAAAAAATACTCAGAGAAACCTTAATTTCAACTTTATCCTACTAATCCCGAACGCAAAGCGCGGACTGCTGCTTGAGTGCGATCATCAGCGCATAACTTGTTCAAAATATTGCGGACGTGAGTTTTAACAGTTCCCACCGTAATGTAGAGTCTTTCGGCGATAATGGCGTTACTACAACCTTCTACAATTAACTGCAATACTTCTAATTCTCTTTCAGTAAGAGTATAGGGATCAATACTGTCTTCTTCTCTAGCATTGTTAAAGTCGTATTTTTCCGCAAATTTATTACCATCCGAAACTTTTGAACCTGGTGGATTTTCTTGTGCTTGCTGCAAAACAATGCGGGCGATCGCCGGGTCAATCCAAGAGTTACCATTGTGAGTATGGCGCACGGCTTCGAGCAAATTATCATATTTATCCTTCATGCAGTAGGAATCTGCACCAGCAGCGAAAGCTGCAAGCACGGCTTCTTTACTATCTCGTAAAGTTAAAATCAGGATTTTAGTTAGCAATCCCGGTGCTGTGGACTTGGCTTCTCTGGTTAATTCAATCCCATCAATATCGGGTAAACCAATATCTACAATTGCCACATCCGGTTGCAGCGCTTTTAATATTTTGAGTCCATCGGTAGCATTATTTGCTTCTCCTACTACTTCAAAATCAACATTTCGCTGTAATGCAGTCCGAATACCCAAACGGGTGAGATCGTGGTCTTCAATTAAAGCAACGCGAATTTTAGTCATGGTAACTTTCTGCCCGTTAAACTATTAACTGTAAAATTGAGTTTAATAAAAAGTCTATTAAGATACAGTTTCCTTTACATCTGTACTCTTAATGGCATAAAACTCACGAGGGATGGTTGATATCTTATCAATAAGGTATTCACAACCCATATAGCAAATGCGATAAATATACAATCTGAGTTAAGTACGCCTGATAAAAAGAATCTAATACGATTAGAATTAAAGTATACGACTATATTAATTAGAGTTCGTTAACTAATCCCTATAAGTAGTTAATCTTACCCTATCAATCGTATTTGTGTTTGAAAAGGTATAGACTCCCAGTTGGAATCAAGTGTATTTTGATTACTACGTTGATCTCCTTTGTGAAAATTATACCGGCGTTTTGGAAGATGTTGTTAGTTTATTTGCAATGGCTTGTTTAATCGGGTATCTAAAAGTACTACTTAAAATACAAAGTTTTAAAATATATGATTATCTCAAATATTTAAGTATTTATAGTGACTTTTATGGCGATAAATATTTAGTAAGCTAAACTACAAATTATAATTAAAATAATTAATTTTGTGATTACAGCAATTAAACAAGCTATATCCACAAATGCAACACAAACAATTAAGGAACAAATTTGATAAACTAACTTCGATAAAACTTGGTGTGAGGCGAATCTAGATTAGAGCATGATTAAACCGCCTAAAAAAATGTCGGTTTTGGGACTACCGATTCATTTAACGACAAATTACCCAGGCTACTTATTAGAACGCTTGCAGCAGAGAATAGGAACTCATGTAGTGACTCTGAATGCAGAAATGACCATGCAAGCGGAGCGAAATGAAACTCTCGCGACTATAATCAAAGCTGCGGACTTAGTAATTCCCGACGGTGCTGGGATAGTTTTATATTTACGATTACTTTTAAAGCAAGATGTAAGTCGAATTCCAGGAATTGAACTAGCAGAAGCACTATTACGGGAAATTGGACAAAATTCTCCTGATTCAACAGTATTTTTCTACGGAGGAAAGCCCGGAACCGCAGCAGCAGCAGCACAATTCTGGCAAGAACAAATTGCCCGTTTGAATATAGTGGGAACTCACTCAGGCTATCATTCCCCAGAAGAAGAACAACAGCTGCACTCTACTCTGTCTCAACTACAACCGCAACTTATTTATGTGGGTTTGGGAGTACCACGTCAAGAATTATGGATCGAACAAAACCGTCATTTGTGTCCCCAAGCTATTTGGATTGGTGTCGGTGGTAGTTTTGATATTTGGTCAGGAGCCAAAACTCGCGCTCCGGCTTGGTTGGGTGATAATAATTTAGAATGGCTATATCGTCTTTATCAAGAACCTTGGCGATGGCGACGGATGTTAGCTTTACCTAAATTTGCTTGGAAAGCCTTAATTTACGGTGTAAAAACCAAAGGTGCTTGAGTTTTTCTTAGGAAAAGGGAGTAGGGAGTAGGGAATTTTGATCTCTAACCTTTGACCAATCATTCCTTGATGGTACAAACCCCGGATTTATACCTGGAACCAATCGTCAATCCCTTCATCTCAAATTCCTAAGCCCTCGCATTGATTCGTGGGGTTAATCCAAAATCCAAAATCCAAAATCCAAAATCGGATGACCTTTTAATAAAGATTTGATATTCCCAGGCTTGTTCTGGGAATACTTATTTGGTATTCAATTTTTTATTTAATCCCAATAAACCGCAATGTCGGCGATCGCGAATAACAACACAATTGATAAATCTACTGATTTTCCTCAAGAAAACAAAGGTAAAGACAGTAGCAGTAATTTTATGGTTCAGCTGCGTTCTGTGACAAAAAGCTATGTTAATGCAGCGGATGCTTTAGTAGATGCTAACTTAAACGTCAAGAAAGGGGAATTTGTATTTATTACCGGACCTAGTGGTTCTGGTAAATCCACTCTGCTCAAACTGCTGTATGGTGAAGAATTAGCAACCCAGGGAGAGGTGATTGTTGACGATCGCAATGTGGCAAAGTTACGTGGTGATGGTTTGTCTTTATTGCGACGACGTATTGGTATTGTTTTCCAAGACTACAAATTAATCCCTCAGCGAACGGTAAAGGAAAATATTTCTGTGGTTTTGCAAGCTCAAGGCTACACCCGCAAGGAAATTCAAAGACGTTTGGAACCTACTTTAAAGTTAGTCGGTTTATTGAGTAAAGCTAATTGTTTTCCCGATCATCTTTCTGGAGGAGAGCAACAACGGGTAAGTATGGCACGAGCAATTGTCGCAACTCCACCCTTGCTTTTAGCAGATGAACCAACCGGAAATCTAGATCCAGATAATTCTTGGCAAATAATCCAAATATTAAGTAAGTTAAATTCCTTTGGGGCTACAGTAATTGTTACTACCCATGACGAACACTTGGTAAGACGTTGCGATCGCCGAGTAGTAAAAGTATGTGGCGGAAAAGTATACGAAGAGTTAGGAGTTAGGAGTTAGGAGTTAGGAGTTTTGAGTTTTGAGTTTTGAGTTTTGAGTTTTGAGTTTTGAGTTTTGAGTTGGGAGTTAGGAGTTAAGAGTTAGGAGTTAAGAGTTAGTACCACCGGAGTTAGGAGTTAGTAGCACCGGAGTTAAGAGTAAGATTTTACATATTCGGGGGTTTTGTGTATGCCGTACTTAAAGGAGTTAGTACCACCGGAGTTAAGAGTAAGATTTTACTACCCATTACCCATTACCCATTACCCATTACCCATTACCCATTACCCATTACCCATTACCCATTACCTATTTAATATAAAACACGATTTTTGACTTTAACAGACAAAGGTACTAAAGTTTTCATGTTCGTTGACACAGCTTTTTGTTCTGGTTCCAATGCTTGTAAGCTATCAAAAGCTGCATCTCTAATTGCTGCAATTGATTCCTTTGTTAACAAGAGTTGCAAGCATTCAATAATATATTGCTTAGTCTCTGACTCAAGCTGTTGACGAGTTGCTAACTTTGTTAACTTACGCAAACCAATCATACGTTTGAGGGGATCTGTGTCTATCAAATAGTCCAACAACTGTTCTAATTCCAGTTGTTCTTGATTTCCATATAAGCTTATGGGCAACCATGCTAATAAAATTAAAATTATTACGATTGCTAAACCTTGGGCGATCGCACCCGCAGCAATCCAAATGTTGTTGGAGTTCACGCAAATTGTTGCTGCGATATAAGTGCCTAAGCAAGCAAATAAACCACTAGTTACCGATAATACTAAACGTCCGCGAGTTGTTTGCAGAAAATTACTTGTTCTACACCAAAATTGTGACCAATCCCACTGCGGCATCGAATATACTAATAACATCACGAAACCGCCCGCACCGCAAGAAAATAATAACTTGGGGTTCCACAAAACCATGGCAACGAGAATTGTCAGGAACCAAAGAAACTGGACTGGGTTTCTATGTTGCAATATTCGTCTTTTTGTGGCTTGTGTCTTTAACTGCGGAAGTTCCTTGAATGGGATATTTTTGATCAATCGCTGCCAAGAAGACGAAGCCAATTGCGACACGTTACTTACCTACCAATATTTAAAGATTTACTGTTGGGTATAGTTTTCTATTAAAAAACTAGAATCTACAATAGTATTTACCAGATTTATCAGAAAATCTATCAGTAAAATTTGCTATTGGCAAGGTTAATAACGAAAACCTAAATCGTCAATGGTAAATTGACCATCAAAAGCCCGGAAGCTAACAGAATGAATATTCTGAGCCGATACGGATAATAAAACATTCGGGGCTATCCCTGAGTCGGAGTTAGCAAGATTACCGGAGGGTAATACTGCTTGATTTAACAGTTGGCGATCGCGATCATAAGCGGATAATACCAATCGCTGGGAACTGGTAACAAAAGCACTAACGAAGTTGACGGGACGCACAAAAGTCGCTTCTAACAATCCGCTATGGGGCGAACCCATTAATACTACTACACCAGAATGGGGCGGGAATGCCGGATTTGAAGGTTCGATGGCGATACAATTATGAAAAATCACGCCTCGACTCTCATATTGACGTTCCACCACTTCAAAACACTTTAAATTATCTAGCTCTAAAAGAACACAATCAGCTAGAGAGGAATTTATTGTATCATTCTGCGGACATCTTAAATTTGAATAAGTTGGTGTATAACTTTGAGAATAATCATTAAGGTTGTTAAACTTAAACAAAGGCTCCTCAAGCGTTGGTACACCCGGTCGAATATAAGCCTGTTTTACCATTGCTCAGATAAAAATCAAAATTACTAATCATACAGAGAATAATTGCTTCTTTCCGGACTGCATTGGATTTAATAGCTTGCAAGCGACTCAATCAACAAGCAGCCTTAAGAACAATTACACTATCAGTAAGGAATGTTCTAAGTTTTGTTGACGTTCATTTCTATCGGTGATGTTTCTGATAGACTATCATAAAATTCTCAATGCTAATCTTAAATAATAGTTATATTAAATACCAGTATTATTGACGAAAGTATAGTATTTACAAGCTTAAAAATTTCATTTGCTCAGAAAATAAACACTAAATCTTTACAAGTAGCACCGTAAATTTACATCTGCTTAATCTCTCTAAAGTAAGAAGTTATTATGTGAAGATTTAGCTGATAATTAAATTAAGGGTTAATAATTCTCACCCACGCCACTCATAACGCGACACAATTAAAAAAAATACTTATGTTTCAGCCATTGGGATTTGAGCGTGACTCAGTAAATACATCATTAGGTAGGATGATTTACTATACCAATACAGGGTTTCCTTGGCAGGATAAGGCTACGAGTACAGACAAAGAAACTTTGGTATTCCTACACGGATTTGGTGGTGGATCTTCTGCTTATGAATGGTCAAAAGTTTATCCAGCCTTTGCAGCAGAATATCGCATTATTGCCCCAGATTTGATTGGTTGGGGTGAGTCGGAACATCCAGAACGAAATTACCAAATTGACGATTACTTAACTACGATTGGGGAATTTTTACAGCAAACCTGTAATGGTGGGGTTAAGGTAATTGCTTCTTCTCTAACCGCAGCATTTACAATTCGCGTTGCGATCGCTCATCCGGAATTATTCAAATCTTTGATTCTAACTACTCCAGCAGGACTTTCTGATTTTGGTGAAAACTATTCCCGTAGCTTTTTCGCACAGTTAGTTAGTACACCAATTCTGGATAAATTGATTTATAGTACGGGGGTTGCTACTAGCGGTGGTATTCGCAGCTTTTTGGAACAACGACAATTTGGTAGTTCCGATCGAGTTTATCAAGAAATTGTAGAAGCTTATTTAGAGTCTGCAAAACAGCCAAATGCAGAATATGCGGCTTTGTCTTTTGTACGTGGAGATTTGTGCTTTGATTTATCGCAATACATTCAACAATTAACAATTCCTACAGCAATTATTTGGGGACAAAAATCGCAATTTACTGGGCCAGAAATCGGTCATCGTCTTGCCCAAATGAATCCCCAAGCCATTAAAATTTTTCAACAATTAGATTCGGTTGGACTGACACCTCAATTGGAATTACCTGGAGTCACAATTGGTTTAATTAAAAAGTTTATACCTTTGCTCGATACATAGTAATAAGTCATCAGCCATATCCTTCCTGACTGATGACTTATAAAATTATAGACATGGGAAAGCTCCCTATAATAACCCCAAAATATTATAAGTAAGAAGTAGAAGCACAAATAAAACTATCATTCAGGCAGGGATATAGCTAAACGCTACCAATCAAATTTTTGAAAAATAACCAAAACTAAAAATAATTTAGCTAGCTTTTGTACGCGAATTTGTCACTACTAATTCAAACTCCCAGCCGGGAAGCTGCTGTACCGATCTACTAATCCTGCGTAAATCTTCAGAGCCGTTACAACTGAGATTTTGTCGGGTTCTCACTTTCGCAGCAACAACCTTTTGATCATTTACAGCTATCAAATCAAGCGAACAATCAGCCAATACCCTAGGTAGCTTTTCCGGGGATGGATTGATGGTAACTGAATAACCTTGCTCACGATATTCTTTAGCAAGCTTTAGAAGTCGCCGATATTCTAATGGATTTTGATTGTCCTGATAGCTCATATCTATTACTCAGAGTTGCTCCGGTGAAGTATCAATCGCTTTACTTATTATAGAGCAAACCTATCGAAATAGTACTGTTAAATATATTGCAATTGATTGCAGTTTTTATGAAAATGTTCCCTAGATTCATGAAGTTTTAATAATAGTTTTTCTTTTAAAAAAAGACTAAAAAATGCACCTTTCATAAATAATAATCAGCGCATTTTAAGATAATTTTCTCACACTTATTTAACATGAAATCCAAGGTAGATGACCCTCTGATTATCTTTATTAAGATAAATCTCCAGGGTCTGGTGCAGATTCTACTTTAATATGTAGAAATTCTTCACCGTTAGAAAACCCTTCTGCTAAAGCTGGAGAAATACCTTTGATTCTAAAAGAACCGTTGAGGTTGCGACGACGACTGATGAAATCAGTAATCTGATAATCATCAACATAAATCAAACCATTTAAAGCATCCCTGACAGGCTTTACTATATTGTCGCTGTCTGGAACGGCTGATTCGTCGCAGGGATCTGCATCATAATAATGCGTAATAATTACTTGGACATAATCTCCTAAAGGAGTTTTTTGATTCCAATAAGATTCAGCAGTTTCACGAACTAATTTCTTCCAATCATTAACGCGCTTGCGTTCTTTTGCTTGGTGAGAAACTGGTTTACCAATTACTACAAATTCAAATGGCAGCATTGAGAAAATCTCGTAGATAAGTGTAAGCGTCAATTAGCTCGCATTCGATTATCTCGCAGCGGTCGTAGATACAATATTTACTCACAACTTCGAGGTTTCTATAACCTTGACCTGAAAATACAGATTGGAATTAATTTTTGGAATTAATTTGAAGAATGTGAGGAATAATAATTGTATTGACTTTTCCGTATCCAAACTCTATGATTATTCTGTGCTATTTAAGGATACAAGGATTAATAACTAGTAAGATATACCATTAAACTTCTCGATTCATTTATGCCTTCTTCTATTCGCACCCTTTTTATTTTGTCGTAAATGCGACCTTTTAATGACTTGTTCACACTTATAAGTTAACATATCAAAATATTAAATAACAACAGTTTTTGGTTACAGTGCAGTTAAATTTAGCTATAATAATTAAACTTTGTACTGATAAAAACAATTAATTTAATTGAATATAAATTAGATTGCATTGTGTAGTGAAAAACAATGTATTTTAGATTAACAAAATCCCAAATAATAACCCTCAAACTGTAAGTCTGAGACTAAATAAACAAAGCCCACTTTTGTGGGCTAATAATAAACATCTTTCAATGGAAATGGTATTAAGCTGTCGCACATTTAATTTATATTTTTCTAGCGGGCTAACAGCCCGCACTACAAGATTTTAATAAAATTTGAATATACAAATTAAACGCTTTTTAGCTTAGCTTAACTGCTTAACACATCTTATTGACTATCCTTAACTTCCATCACTTAAATTTATTTTTGATCTTCAATTCTGACATCGATTACACTCGCATTGAAGTTGTAATTAAACCCTTCCAATTCAAATGGCATCCCAATTTTTACTTTACTATTACCTAAAACAGGTCCGCCGTCAGTGATTGTTGCTTTACCTGCTAAAGTTAAAAGCATATCTGTACTAAAAATATTTTCCCTAGGTTCCGGAATTAATTTAACGCTACCATCGGGTTGTGTAACGAGGATTTGTTTGGGCAATACTTCAATGGATTTAATGGGAATTTTACCGTAGGGTTGATTGCGGATGATAACGTTTGTTTCACCGCCTTCTTTAAATCCTTTGCTGGATAATCTCTCGATATCGCGTACTTTTAATCCCATAACAATCAAATCAACTTCCACAGGTTTTGTTGTGGTACCTACTTGAGCTACTGAACCAGTGGTACCTGGAAACAAAAATATACCCGCTATCACTAGTAAAATTACGAGTAAAGCACCGATATCTAAAATATTGAACTTGCCAAATAACCGACCTTTAGAATCTAATATAGCCATAATTAATTTTTCCTATTTACAGAGAATAGAGGATTGATATTCGCAAACTTTAGTACTAATGGTAGAAGAACCAGGTATTTGCTCTGGAGATATCAAGCAGTTTAAACCAAGAAGACTCTCCATCGCTTTTATCAAATAATTTACGATTTGTTGCCATGTTTAACAGCAAAGCTACCCTTAAGTCAAGCAGACTAGATAACCGATTGTGCTACTACAAGACAAGTAAGATGTGCAACTTAATAAAGCTATTATTCGTCTTATAATTTGTGTTCTTCTACAAACCTCCTTGAATTTGATCATGGAAAATAAAAACTTTTATTTAAACTTTCGTTTTTTACAAAAACGATTCTTTTATCCGTTAATTTCCTTGCTTACAGCTATAACCTTGTGCTTAGTTACACCTACAATAGCGCGGGGTGTTTCTATATGGGACATAATCTTCCAAGGTGCCCAAATAATTCAACTTTCTAATATATCAGAACGCCAAGAAGTTCAGCTTGGTAGACAAATAAATCAGCAATTGCTCAGAAGCGATGTCAGACTTAACAGCAATTCTCAAATCAATAATTACATCACAAGAATTGGTAAACGCTTAGAAGCGCAGAATACTCGTAAGAATATTCCTTATACCTTTCAAGTTGTCAGAGATGACAGTATAAATGCTTTTGCTACTACTGGTGGATATGTCTATATCAATACTGGTCTAATTAAAGCTGCCGATAATGAAGCAGAATTAGCAAGTGTAATTGCCCATGAAATAGGTCATATTGAAGGTGAACACGTAATAGAGCAGATGAAGAAAACTGCGATCGCCAGAGGTTTAGCTACAGCAGCAGGTGTGGAAAACAGCAAATTAGTTCAGCTTGGTGTAGAACTAGGTTATCGTCGTCCCAACAGTCGTGGAGCGGAGAAAGAAGCAGATCAAATTGGATTAAGACTGCTCACAGATGCGGGTTATGCACCTCAAGCGATGGTTTCCTTTATGAGGAAGTTGGAAAGTAAAGGCAGAGGTTCTGTTCCAACGTTTTTAAGTACCCATCCTTCACCGGGTAATCGAGTACAATATCTTCAGAATTGGGTTAATGCTCAATCGAATAAAGGAAACGATGGCTTAAATGCAACTGCATACCGACAAAATATTCGACCATTGTTGTAGGAGTTAGGGATTAGGAGTTAGGAGTTAGGAGTTAGGAGTTAGGAGTTAGTTGACAGCTGTTTATTACCAATCTATAACCTCTAACCTTTGACCTTTAACCTTTAAACCCATAATTTATGATTGCGATCGCGATCAACTTTAGGTGAAGACAAATTGACTTTTGCCGATGCTTCTTCTAAAGACAAGGTACGGAGGCTCTTTTTAAAAATGTTGACTTGATGTATCAAACGATTTGTAATATCGAATGCACTCAACCAACCGCTACGGGGATGATAAGCACCTGTATCTAAATCGAGCCAACCCGCACCTCGGGCAATTTTACCCGGTGCAATTCCAGGAAAGGTAAAAGTGATAGTGTGACCGACGATAATCACTTTATCTAAAAAATAAGGCTTTTGAATGCTGTGAAATTTATCTCTAATCCAACAAAATTCTTCTGCGCTTTGTTCTTCTATGGTTTTTGAAGGGTCAATTCCTGCATGAACTAAGAAAATATCTCCTAAATCGAGATATAAAGGTAGATTCTGGAACCATTCAAGGTGTTCTTGAGATATTTTACCGCTTTCATAACTTGCCAGGGTTGCTTGTCCCCCACCGTAAAGCCATCCTTGTACCCTTGTGGTGGAGGCATTTTTATCTGTAAGAATTTTCACCAGCATATGCTCGTGATTTCCCAACAAGCAGGGGTAGGAATTATCTTTGACAAAATCCACTACTTGGGAACTCTGGGGACCTCTATCTATCAAATCACCGAGAAAATAAACTTGGTCTTCTGCTGTTGGGGCAATACTATCTAACAATTGCATCAAGCCTTGATAGTGACCATGTACATCCCCAATAACTATACGACGGTGGCTAGTTGCACTCATGGGTATGAACTTAAATAAATTTGTTTTATATATCTGATTCTGTAGAAACTACTATCAATCAGAAAGAAAATGTCAAAAATTTCCCAGTCACAAGTTTAATTAAAGTAATTCTCTAGATAAAGGTAGGAATGTTACAAAGCTGATTAATTCAATGTCAAGAGCCGATTTTTTGCTAAACTTCGGCATCAGGGCATCAGTATAATTACTTTATCTCTAAATATTTTTACCTGATTTTTTGAACCGTATTGGGGGATAACTCAATTAAGCTTTAAAATTCAAAAAGATAAAGTAAGATAAATTTTATTTTGGGAGCTTCGAGAATGTCAGAGGAATTTTCTGCTCAAATTAGCGATCGCATTTGCAAGCACATGAATGAAGACCATGCAGAAGCGGTTGCACTTTATGCTAAAGCTTATGGAGATTTAGAAGATGTCGCAGCAGCACAGATGCTTTCTATTGATGCTGAAGGGATGAATCTACAAGCAGAGGTAAACGGGGAAGCTGTACCTGTCCGCATTCCATTTGACCATACTTTAGAAAATGCCGAAGATGCTCATCATACATTGATTGCGATGTTAAAACAGGTGAGAAAATAACTGTTAACAAACTCCGTGGTCTAAAAAGTCGGGTTTTTATGATCATTGTCTTTTCTCACAGAGATTTAACCTAAAAACCCGACTTCTAAGTAGAACTCATCTTAGTTTAATTTTTCCTTTCAGATTTAAAGTTAGATTTGAGTGTGAAAGCAAAATAACCTGTAAAAATTGTCAGCACACCTGTAATCCAGAAGGGGAATTTGTAACCAAAACTGACTAATAAACCGGAAATTGGTGGTCCAATTGCATTAGAAATACTTAAATAAGATGCATTAATTCCTAAAACTTCACCTTGTTCCCGTTGTGTACTATTCAAAGATAAAATTGAATCGATCAACGGCATCGGGAAGGAATTAACAAAACCAAAAATTGTAATAATAATCAAAAATGCGGTGAGGTAAGGGAAAGTTGGAATTAATAAAAAAGTTACTCCACGGGCTAATAATGACAAAAATAGAATATCAATTAAATTGAATTTTTTTCTGAGTGGATCGACTGCAAATACTTGAGAAATGAATCCGACTATCCCCACAATAGCAAATACAATTGCTAATGTTTTTGCATCTTGATTGAGGACTTCTAACATAAACGGCTGAAATGCAAAAGTAAAAATTGTAAAAGTGGAACCGCTTAAAAAAGTCAGAATAAACAGTTTACCCAGTTTCGGATGAACTGCGGACTTTAAAATTTTGAGAAACCCGAAATCACTCCAACTCAAATGAAACTGTTGCATTTGTGAAGTCGGTAAGGTTTCCGGTAAGAAAAAAATAGTTAAAACCGTCGCAAATAAAGCAATAACCGCACCGACAAGGAAACTCATTCCCAAGGAAGAAACACCCGCAAATGTCGGTAACTGCTGCGCTACAAAGCTTAATGCAGGCCCTGCAACAAAACCCAAACGGAACACCGCCCCAAAAATACCAAATGCCTTAGCACGTTGCTCTACACTGGTAATATCGCTGACTACAGCCATGGCAATAGAAGTATTTCCACCAGTCAAACCATCAACCATACGCGCAACATATAATATCCAAGCGACAGGAGTTACTGCGGCGATCGCACTAGCTAAAACTGTTCCCAGCAAACTTACCACCAATAAAGGTTTTCTTCCCAAACGGTCTGAAAGTCTTCCTAAAATAGGTGTAGCGATAAATTGAGGTAAAGCATAAGCTGTAGTTAGTAAACTCGCTTGAAAATCATTTAGTCCAAACTGTTTCGCATAAGGATACAGTAACGGAATAACTATCGTGAAGCTAACCGAATTGATGAAGGCAACTAGGGTAACAATCCAAAATTGGAAAGGTAAATCAAATTGCTCCTTTAAATTTCTCAAGTTCATTTATTTAATTAGAGTTAATAATATCAGGATGCGGTTTATTTTTGATTAACTTTTTTGCTGGTAGTTTCTTTTGTAGCTTACCCCAATGGCACTGCTTTAAACTTCTCTAATAAGTAAATAAGTTACTTTAAAAATAAATATATCGCTAAGTAGTTGACAAATTTTCTTGGTGCTTAGTGTATAAATATTATTTTGGCATTAGTGAATCAAAATCATCAAGACTAAATCAAAACTATAAGCTCTCTATACTTCTTGTAACAACCAAAAACCTGTATAAGTCATACCAGAATCATCTGGCTGTACTAACAAAAAATGTAGTCCTTGAGTTTGCTGCTTGCGTTGTTGGTAAAGCTTTGCGGCTGCTGTAACTTCCTCATCTTCAAAAGTCGCAACAATCCATCTATCTACTAAACCTGCTTCCAAAACCAACCCATCCGGCGCACCAGCAATGTAATTTAAAGCTACAGGACGATTGGACTGCAACCACCTTGCCAAACCCATAGATTTGCGTCCACCGTAAATTACCATACCCGGAACCGGAACAGTAGAAGCTAAACCCAGATTTATCGGCAATAAAAAATCGGGTGTTTCTAAAATAGGAATTGGACGTTCTGAAAAAAACTCTGTAATATTACCAGCTTGTAAAGTAGCAAATCTCCATTGATCACCCCACAAATTTTCTGATAAAGGTGCAGGAGGTGGCTTATCCAAAGCTGTGAATTGCTGCTTTTCTTCCAACCATTTTTTCAAAGCAGCAGTACGACGAGTTGCTTCAATTTTAATACCCAAAATATTTGCCGCTTGTTCAATTAAACTCAAAGATTGGGGACGAAACACCTGAATAATATCTGGTAATTTATCTGCTGCTTGCCGAATTTGCGAAGCTACCCAAGCAGAATTAGCTTGTGACTGAAGACAACTCGCTTCATATTTAAAGTTAAGAGTTGAATCAATAATCAATAAATGCCAAAATACCTGTCCGGATGTATCTTGTTGTGGACGACGATAAAAATCAGCTTGCCAAATCATAATATAGGAAATAGGTAATAGGTAATAGGTAATAGGGAATAGGGAGTAGGATAAATAAATACTTCATTTTGCTGTTAAGTATTAACTGTCAACTGTCAACTGTTAACTGTAAAGCTTTTGCATGATGACGGATATGGTCTTCTATAAATGTAGAAATGAAATAATAACTGTGATCATAACCTTGTTGATAACGTAGATTTAAAGGTTGATTTATTTGTTTGCAAGCTTGTTCAAACACATCTGGAAGCAGTTGCTGCTGTTGCAGAAATTTATCTTCCGTACCTTGATCGATTAAAATTTCACTGTGAAAACCAAATTGCTTGACTAATTCAGTTGCATCATATTCGCGCCAACTTTGTTTATTTTCACCCAAATAACCGCTAAAAGATTTTTTTCCCCAAGCACATTGCATCGGTGCAGCTATGGGTGCAAAAGCTGAAACCGATTTATACTTTTGAGGGTTTCGTATAGCACAAACTAAAGCACCATGTCCCCCCATTGAATGACCAAATATACTTTGTTTATCTTGCTGTACTGGAAAATTCGCGGCAATTAATTCTGGTAGTTCTTTGACTACATAACTATACATTTTGTAGCGAGATGACCAAGGTGTTTGGGTAGCATCAACATAAAAACCTGCACCCGTACCAAAGTCGGAGTCGTCATCTTCACCTTTGATTCCGGTGTTACGGGGGCTTGTATCTGGTGCTACTAAAATTAAACCATGTTCAGCTGCATATTGTTCCGCTCCGGCTTTGACCATAAAGTTTTCTTCAGTACAGGTTAAACCGGAGAGAAAGTAAAGAACTGGTAAGCTTTGGGATACAGCTTGGGTTGGCTGATAAATTGCAAAGCGCATTTCACCGTTACAGGTAGTTGATGGATGTGTGTAAAAACCCAGTTTTCCACCAAAGCTTTTATATTCGGAATTGAGAGTCAGAGACATCAAAAGATTTACAAATAGATTTTGTGTACTGCCATTAATTATCCTACCGGGATAATTGTAGAAAAATCTACCTGAAATATTGGTCTCATTACAAGGTTCTAGTAAGTAGGTTGGCGTTAAAAATTGTAATTGGGACAAGGCAGTAGGCAGTAGGCACAGAACCATCTCTTCGAGATGAGCGGCAGTCGGAGTAAGAGTTTAAGGCTAATTTACATTCTGTAACATAGTTCTGTTTATTTCTACCAACTTACTTAGTCTTTAAATCTTTGTAGATGCCTGCCCTTGTTTTGAGCGATAAATCGCCACTACAAACCAATGTAGAGACGCGATACCCTTGCGTCTCTACAAGCCTGCAAAATTAATGTGGTGGAGTACTAGGAACCAATCATTCCCCATTCTCGGATTTATCAACTAAATCTCGACCTTGCTTTTACTACTTCTGGTCTTCGCTCGGATAATTCTTTGATTCCGACTTCTCTAATTTCTAAATTTTCTAAATGTATTTGTTCTTCTTGTGGTCGTTCATGTTCGACAACAAATACGTTTGAGTATAAGTTAGCAATTATCTGTTTTCCCTGCTGAGTTAAAGATAAGTAACGCAGTCCATCTTTAATATAAGGATAAACACCATTCCAATAAAATTTTGGATAATTATTGCGTAAATCCGCAGGGTTTTCATAACCGAGAATTTTATTCATCCCAGTTTCTTCAAACTCGTAAAATAAAGAAGTAATTTTCTTTAAGTAACGGGGGTCGCTTAATTGTCCAATTAAATCGGCAGCCCTGACTAAGCCTGCATAAGTATTAGTTTCTTGATGGTCTTCTGCTGCTGGTACGGGGAAACGAGTTAATTCAATATTGCATTTTATGACTTCGGAATCGATTAATTTATGACCACCGAAACGTTCATCAATAAATAATTTTGCTCTATCAACATGATATGCTGTTAAACTCGCATCTGAAGCGCCTAACGGTAAAGAAATCATTGCTTCATCTTTACCCGTAGCATACAGACTTGCTTCTTCTTTGTCTTGGCGACAAACTCCTTTTACATAACCAATATCATGACATAACAAAGAAATAATACAATGCAGCCAATCTTCGCTAGAAACACCACCTTCTCGTATATGTTTGCCGCGTAAAACTTCTTGTCCTACTAATGTGACTAAGATTGAATGTTCGACGTTATGATATAGAGCATCGCTGTTGGCAATATTTTCTAAAGCCATGCTTCCTACCCAAGCAATGATATCTTGATAATCAGTTTTTAAACTTCCGTAACTACGACGATATCCTTCTCTAACTCGATTTACGAAAGCATCTATTAAAACTTCAGTGGCGCTAAACATATTTTTACCCTGTTAATCAGTTAATAATCTAATAAGTTAATAATTTAATAATTTATCTTGATTAAAGTTTGTTGCAAAAGTTAAGGATTCATGATGATTAATAAGTAGTTAAGCTTTGATTAATTAGATTAATTATTGGATTAATTATTTGATTAATTATATATTTGCTACTCAGTTATCTCACTATTTACTCTAACCCTACTCTGATACCATATTAATTAAATTATTATTTTTGCACAAATTTTGCACAGCTACTTATAAATAAAGCTTACCCAAATTCAACTGAATATACGCATCGAATAAATGAAGAAATGTTTTTTATCTGTAGAAACGATATCAACTTATTGATATTTTTCCACATCCAGATAACTTGTGGCGGTGATCTGAACACTCCAAAAGGTGTGATGCATAGCCTATGAATAATCAAGTCCGACAAAGCTTTTTATCTGAAAGTAAACAATAAATATAGACCTACTGACTTGTAAGGGAGTAGGGAGTAGTGAGTAGGGAGTAGGGAGTAGGGAGTAGTGAGTAGGGAGAAAAACCCTTGCATTCATGGCGATGAAAAAAATTTTTGATGTTGAGTGCCTTCTCCCTAGTCCCTTTGATGAATAAGTATAAATCTCTAAAGAATCCTTTGAAAGTGAGAATACATGACTTTTGTCATGGGTAAATTCAGCCTGATATTACAGCCATTACACAGCAAAATGAGTGATAGTTAATATATAGTAATAATTTTCAACTTTTCTTAAGCAAAGCCGTGTTATCGCGGGTGGGTAGGAGATGCAGCAATGACAGCAGGAGATCAAAATTTTTCCGAGATTCCAGCGCAACAAGAACCAGCAATGGAAGAAGCGACTTTCAAGGAGTATCCCGAAACTGATAAACAGCGTTCTTGGTGGACAATTATGCTGTTGGGTATGGCTTTGGGTGTTGGAATAACTTTTGGAGGAATGCGGTTGTTGAGCAATCGTCCCGAAAGTGAGCCAACGGTAGCAAATCAATCTACTCAACCAGTTGCTTCCGCAATGACTGTGACAATCGCGACGGTAGAATCAACTACAGTTGCTCGCAATCTCAGCGTTACTGGTACTGTTGGAGCTAATGAATTGACTCCAGTTTTACCCCAAGCTAACGGTTTACAAATTAAACAAATTTCCGTCAAACAGGGAGATTCTGTTAATCAAGGTCAAGTAATGGCTATTTTAGATGATTCCCTGTTACAAGACCAAATTCGTCAAGCAAAAGCAGAAATCGAATCCCAAGAAGCTGAGGTTGCTTCCAGACAAGCGGATTTAGCTTCCCAGCAAGCAGCTTTAGAATCAAGTAGAGCAAATGTAGTATCAAATCAAGCAACTGTCCAGCAGAGACAAGCGGATTTAGCCCAAGCACAAGCCAGATTGAGAGAAGCCGAAAGAAATTATCAGCGCAATCAACAACTTTCCAATCAAGGAGCAATTAGTAAACAATTATTTGAAACTGCTGAAACTAACCTGGCAACAGCCAGAGAAGCAGTACGTATTGCCGAAGCAAACATTCGCAGCGCCATCGCCGGAGTTACTAGCGCTCAAGCAAGTATCGGTAGCGCTCAAGCTGAAGTAAGCAGTGCCATGGCCAGAGTTAACAGCGCTAAAGCAGGAGTCAAGAGCGCTACAGCCAGAATGCAACAGTTCAAAACTCAGTTAGGACAAACTATAGTCCGCGCTCCCGTTTCCGGAACAGTTGCAGAAAAACTTGCCAGAGTCGGAGATATAACTGGTGTACCACCCCAAACCCAAGTAGGAACGGTAGTTGGTGGAAGTCAAAAGCTATTTTCAATTATTCGTAATGGAAACTTGGAGTTACAAGCAGAAGTTCCCACAGTTCAACTATCCCAAATAAAAGTTGGTGCATCAGCGCAAATTACAACGGATGCAGATAATCGCGTTCAATTGCAAGGACAAGTTAGAGCAATAGAGCCAATAGTTAATCAACAACGTCGTGAAGCAATGGTCAAAATTGACTTACCAGCAACAGATTTACTTAAACCAGGTATGTTCGCTCGTGCAGCAATTGTTACCGACACAAATGCAGGTATAGCAGTACCACAAAAAGCAGTACTTCCTCAAACCGACGGCAGCGCAATTGTATTTGTTTTAGGTCAAGACAATATTGTTAGTAGTCAAAAAGTCGAGACAGGAGAAATTATCAAAGGTGGAAAAATTGAAATTAAAAGCGGTTTACAACCGGGAGTAAATGTTGTAGTTGACGGTGCGGGGTATTTGAAGGATGGGGATAAAGTTCGAGTTGCGTCGGAGATGGGGGAATAGGGAGATGGGGAGATGGGGAGATGGGGGGAAATCAACCATCAACTGTCAACTGTCAACTATCAACTATCAACTAATTTTTATGAATTTTAACGTTTCTGCTTGGTCTATAAATAAACCAATTCCGACAATAGTTTTATTTTTAGTTTTAACTGTGGTTGGTTGGTTTTGCTTCAATGCTTTGGGTATTGATACTAACCCGAATATTGATATTCCTGCGGTTCAAGTCACGGTAACTCAACCTGGTGCTGGACCTACTGAATTGGAATCTCAGGTAACTAAAAAAATTGAAGATGCGGTTGCTGGCTTGGGTAACATTGATGAATTGCGTTCGGTTGTTACCGATGGTGTTTCTACTACCACAATTAACTTTGAGCTAGGAACCGATAGCGATCGCGCTACTAATGATGTTCGTAATGCGATCGCGCAAATTCGTCAGAGTCTTCCTCAAGATATTAATGACCCAATTGTCCAGCGTTTGGAGTTTTCCGGCAGTTCAATTATGACCTATGTGGTCAGTTCGGATAAACGTTCTGTGGAAGAGTTGAGTAATCTGGTTGACCAAACGATTAGTCGGGCTTTGTTATCAGTGAGGGGTGTAGCTGAAATCCGCCGTGTAGGTGGAGTTGACCGGGAAATTCGCGTTAATCTTGACCCGGAGCGTTTGCAGTCTTTGGGTATCACTGCGACTCAAGTAAATGACCAATTACGAGCTTTTAATATCAATTTACCTGGTGGTCGTGCAGAAATTGGCGGAAGCGAACAAACTATCCGTACTTTGGGTAGTGCTGAAAGTGTAGATGTTTTGACAAATTATGAAATTATCCTTCCTAATGGTGGTTCTGTTCCTTTATCCACTTTAGGAAATGTTGATGATAGTTTTGGTGAAGTGCGTCAATCCGCACGGTTAAATAACGAGCCAGTGGTTGCTTTAGAGGTATTGCGTAGTACTGGTAGCGTCACGGTAACGGTGGAAGAAGGTATCAAAAAAGAGGTTGAAAAGTTAGCAGAAATTCTTCCCACGGACGTAAAAATGGAATTAATTTTTACCAGAGCTACTTTTGTTCGCAATTCTTACGAAAGTACGATGACCGAATTATTAATTGCATCTGTCTTAGCTGTGGTGGTAATTCTACTATTTTTACGCGATTGGCGAGCAACTTTAATTACAGCGGTCACTTTACCTTTATCAATTATTCCTACTTTCGGTGTGATGTTTGCTTTGGGTTACACTCTTAACAATATGACACTGTTAGGTTTGGGATTAGCAGTAGGTAACTTAGTAGATGATGCCGTGGTGGAAATTGAAAACATGGAACGGCATTTGGGAATGGGTAAAGAACCTAAACAAGCAGCTTTTGACTCTTCAGCAGAGATGGGTTTAGCCGTAATTGCAACATCGGCGACAATCGTAGCCGTATTTTTACCTGTAGCCTTCATGGGAGGAATTCCCGGTCAGTTTTTCCAACCTTTTGCAATGACAGTTACCGCTGCTACCGTATTTTCCACATCAGTAGCACGGATGGTAACACCGATGATGGGAGCGCATTTGTTAAGTTCAAAGGTTAAAGGTCAAGAGTTAGGGGTTGAAAATTATACTGCTCATTCTCGTCGTCGTTTTCAACCTTATGCTTCTGTACTCAGATGGGCTTTACGGCATCGAATCACAACTTTACTGCTGGCTTTGGCTTTCTTTATTGGTAGTTTAATGTTGGTGCCTTTAATTCCCAAAGGTTTGGTTGATGCTGCCGATATCGGTATTTCTACGATATCGGTGGAACTAGCTCCTGGTTCAACTTTGGCTGATACCAAGCGGGTAGTAACTCAAGCGACAAATTTAATTCAACAAAATCCTGGGGTTGAAAGTGTTTTATCTACAGAAAATGTTGGCTCAGCAACTCTTACTGTGAGATTAAAACCCAAGGAAGAACGAGAACTTTCTCAAACTGAGCTTGAAGAACAAATACGTCCGCAGTTTGCTCAAATTCCGGGAACGAGAATTAGTTTTCAAAGTACTGGTACAGTTGGTGGTAGAAAGGATTTAACTATAGTTCTACAAAGTGAAAATCCCCAAGCTTTGAAACAAGCTGCTGATGATTTAGAAAAACAGATGCGAACTGTACCGGGATTGGTGGAAGCATCTTCTAGCGCTAGTTTGGTGAAACCGGAAATTTTGGTAGTACCCGATCCCCAACGTGCCGCAGATTTAGGAGTCACTGTACAATCAATTGCACGTACCGCCTCTTTAGCTACTATCGGCGATAATGATGCTAACTTAGCAAAATATAATCTTAGCGATCGCCAAATTCCGATTCGAGTACAAATAGATCCCCAAGCACGAGAAGATATTACAAATATTAAGAATCTCCAGGTTCCCAGTCAAAATGGTGGTTTAGTTCCATTACTTGCAGTTGCAGATATTCGTTTTGGTAGCGGTGCTGCGACTATCAATCGTTTTGACCGAATGCGTCAAGTTTCGGTAGAAGCTAATCTACAGGGTATCTCTTTAGGAGACGGCTTGACAGCGGTAAACGAGTTACCAGCGATGAAAAATTTACCAGCGGAAGTAACCCAACGTTCGGCTGGGGATGCGGAAATTATGGAAGAAATTTTCGGACGCTTTGGTACTGCATTGGGTTTAGCGATTATGATGATTTACGCAATCTTAGTTTTGCTATACAATAATTTTCTCCACCCAATCACTATTATGGTGGCGCTACCCTTGTGTTTGGGTGGGACTCTTTTAGCATTAATGATTGCTCAAAAAGCTTTGGGGTTGTATGCCTTAATTGGTATCGTGTTGTTAGTCGGAATTGTCACTAAAAACTCAATTCTCTTAGTAGACTATACAATCATGGGCTTAGAACAAGGTAAAAAACAACGTCAAGCCCTAATTGACGCTGGTATATCTCGCTTACGTCCAATTTTGATGACTTCCCTTTCCACAATCGCTGGTACTTTTCCCTTAGCATTAGGACTAGGTGCTGGTGCGGAAGTCCGTCAATCAATGGGTGTTGCAGTTATTGGTGGTTTTAGCACTTCTACATTATTAACTTTAGTAGTAGTACCAGTATTGTTCACCTACATTGATAATTTTCAACATTGGATTCTCAATACTGTAAAATATGGTTTTGGCAAGAAACCCCGTCGTCAAGTTATTCAAGAAGATCAAACAGTTAAATTACCACCAGCCAGTTAAATCGAATTTTGGATTTTAGATTTTGGATTTTAGATTGAATACGAGAATTTAGAATTTATTTTTCTCCCCATCTCCCCATC